>JAAZGM010000147.1 GCA_012511245.1 Methanomicrobiales archaeon
GCTTCTTTTGAGATCAGGCCGGCGTTGACAAGGCCCTTCAGGTACCTGTCGATATCTCCCGGAGATTTAACGTTAAATTCGTTCTTGATCTCGTTAAACCGCATCTGCCGCCGTTTTAGCAGGAGGATGTAGATCGCCCAGGCTTTATCGTTGTCGAGCGGCCTCACTGCGCTCCGGATCTCAGCCGGAACCTCGACCAGACATTCATCGATCTTTGCGCGGTCCATGTCGTCACCCGAATAGTCATAGATCTATGACTTATTTATATTTATGGGCATGTATAATCACAAAATTGTGACCCAAAAAGAATGTAACGTTTTTTGTCTTGCATACTGAGCATCCCTGTGGATTTCTTTGAGGAGATCTCGTCAAAAGGGGAATACTTCAAGCACCTGAAATGAACCGTAACCATAGGTATTTATGGTTCATTCAGAAGCGATAACATCGCTATCCTCGAAGATTTCCGTGACTTCCTGACCTCCGAAGGGTATCGTGCGCGAATGTCGTTGGATCTTGGATTCCCTGAGATCGTTCTCCCCGAAGTATCGCAGCACCAGGTAAACAGTATTACAAGCACAAAATTACGTAAATCCAGTCATATCCATATCATTTTCTTTTTTTTCGAAAGGCCAACGGAGCATAATGTAAATCTCTCAGCAGCTATGGAGTTGCAGGCACTTGCCGAGCATGAGACTCGCGACGTGTTGCTCCTCTTCGAGAGGGGTTTGAAGAAAGAAGATATAACCAGCTATTTCGCGGAAACCGTTGAGGCTCAGGAAGGTCGGTGGGACTGGGACGAGTTTGCCCGGGATAAAGACCTTCACCTGATTCGTGGCCGCCAGTTCTGCCTCAACCGGATGGGGCACTATGCTACTGAGTTCAAACACGGCGCGGAAGTGAAGATTCGTTAATACAACTGCATTGCAGGCCTGCATAACTCCATTGCATTACAATTCCGGCGTGAAAGTGATTCTCCCCAAAACTATATCCCCCCAGATACCGACATCATCATGTATGCCGACGAAGACGGTAGTTGAGCGGAAGAAGGCAGCACCCCCGAAGACTAAAAAAACCCCCACTCAGGCTGAAATCCAGGCCAGCAAGGACAGACTGCACGCAGATATACGGGAATCTAGATCAGGCGGATATGTCCCTCTTTCTGAAATCGAAAAGAAATTGGGGCTATAAATCAAGGTGCGGGTACATCTGATGGGCCTTCGTGAAGGTCACAATCAGATCGACCCCAACAAATGTTTTTTCCTTCGTTTTCACCGCCCTATAGAATACGGTATATCCCCGTTGAACGTGTAATCGGTGGAGGTACCTTTCCCCTTTCATCTTCTTTTTATCACACTGTTGTATCCGATCGAAGAGGTGTTCACCCAGGCAAGATTTGATCGTCTCGATGATTAGTGCCGCATCCCTCGGGTTCCTCTTCCCGAGTTTCACAAGATATTTCTCTACCCCCTTTGCCCCCATAATCTCGTATTTCGTCATGCGCCTCCCTCAGACCTCGACACCTCGTGCACGCAGTGCGGCAATCACACCCTGCTCTGCTGCTTCAGACAGGGGGATGCTCGCCTCCTTCGCGAGGAGGTAGACATTCTCACGGATCCATCATGGTCTAGGGAGACGATAACCTCGTTAAGTGTGTGCGCACATGTGCGCACATGTGCGGACAGGAGAAAAGGAACATGAAAAACGGAGAAAACGCAGAAAACACGAAAATCCAAAGGATTAGGCCAAGGGTGAACTTATCGATTGACCCTGAGAATTACGAGTATTTGAAAGAAATCGGTGTTAATGCGTCCCGATTGCTCGATAGGGCAATCTCTGAACTCAGAAAGGCATCGCATCATGGATTAATCCTTATTCCCCCAAAGAAGGAAGGATCATGGGCTCGTCGAGATTCGAACTCGAGATCTTCGCCGTGTGAAGGCGACGTCATAACCAGCTAGACCACGAGCCCCATGCACCGACCGGGAATTGAACCCGGGCTATTGGCTTGGAAGGCCAAAGTCATACCACTAGACCATCGATGCGAATGCACAACGTGCTTACATAGGTTGACCGTGCTGAATATTAAATATTGGGTGGGGGAGGTGCCGGCGCAGGTTCAGTATCCCCGCCGCTGTGCCTCCAGCTCCTCGAGGGCTGCCACCCGCTTCTCCAGCGGTGGGTGCGTCGAGAAGAGGTCCATCAGGGACTTCCCCGAGATGGCCGGGATGATGAAGAAGGCGTTTGCGCCCTCCACTTCCTGCTTCTTCTCGGTCGGGATGTAATCCATCCTTCCGCTGATCTTCTGGAGCGCCGATATCAGCGCCCGGGGGTTCTCCGTCAGGACGGCGCTGCCCCGGTCCGCAGCAAACTCCCGGTAGCGGGAGAGCGTACGGGTGAGGAGCGTGCTCACGATCCAGACGGCGATCGAGACGACGTAGACCAGGATCAGCGCACCCATGTTGTTGTCGCGGTTGCCACCGCCGAAGAGCCCCATGAAGATCCAGTTCCTCATGATCAGGAAGGCGAGCATCGATATGAAACTCGCCATCGTCAGCGTCAGCATATCCCGGTTCTTCACATGCGATATCTCGTGAGCGAGCACCGCTTCCAGTTCCTCGCGGTTGAGCGTCCGCATGATCGAGTCGGTGACTGCCACCACGGCGTTTTTAGGGCTCCTTCCGGTCGCAAACGCGTTCGGCACCGGGGAAGCCATGATCCCAATCCTTGGTTTCGGGAGGCCAGCCTTCGTAGAGAGGCTCTCGACCATCCGGTGCAGTTCCGGGTACTCGTCCTCTTCGACAATCCGGGTGCCGGTGCTCCAGAGCACCATCTTATCGGAGAAGAAGAACTGGACGAACGCCATCCCGGCGGCGACCAGCAGAAGGAACTCAAAGGGGAATCCCAGGGCGGAAAGGACGCCCAGGAAGATAAGGTAGACTATGAGGAGCAGAAACGACGTGAAAAACATCCTCATAGTGAGACCGAAGTCGCGCGTCCACTTCATGACAGATATATATCAGATCGGATTGCTATTAAGGTCTGTGCCACTCTCCCTGGTTGCTACAGGTCGGATCGGGTTCCGGCGTATCCATCGCCACACGCCAGTGCCCCCATGAGATGGGAACACCATATTTGAAGAGCAGATGAGACTGAACGAAGTGACCATCAGCAGATCTAGCCTCGAAGAACGGCACCGCGCGCAGATCGCCTACCTTGACATGGATGCCGCCGTCATGGGCAGACCGCAGAACTCGTTGCTGAGAGACCTGGCCGATAACAATTCAGAACTATTTTTACTCTCCTCGCGGTTATCATTAGGTATGGAAGAGATCGATCCGGAGTCCCTGGCGGGGATTGCGTATGGGTTCTTTGTGATCTACCTCAACCGCGAACTCCATGCCCGGGATAAACCCCTCTTCGAACTCGTCGAGCAGAGAACCGATTTTGAGGATGAGATCCGCGAGATATTCGAGCGGTTCAGGGAGGACTATCCCGAACTCGCCGAAGCACTCCTCCCGGTCGGGATACGTGCGGTCTACGCATCTCTCATGGAGGGGGAAGGCTCTCTCCCTTCGAAGACAACCCGGACATACTGGATCGTCCAGGACGCCCCTACCCCGTCCCCGGGAGGCATCGACGACGATCAGGTAGGAAAATGGCTCATATTCACCGCCGCCGGCGATGCGGATGATGCGTGGCGGAAGATCCGGGGCGAGACGGTGAAGGGGACCCTCGGGATATCTGCAAAAGTCAGCACGGCGAAACCGAACCCGGACTCGCGTGACGAGCGATCGGTCATCTACGTCTACACCCGGGACTGGGCAGACGAGGCGGACGTGATGCGGGTACGAGAGCGGCTCCGCGAACTCGGGTTTACGGAGCGGATCGGCTACAAGCGTAACATCGAGACCTACAAGGGCGAGTATAGCGAAGAAGGTAGAAAAGTCACCTATTACAGTGTCTGAACGGGAGGACACTCCCGTCCCTCCATAGAACAGCGTGCAAAAAGAGTATGCGGATCCGGACAGGCGGTCTTACGCCTTCCGTTCCTTGGACTTGGGCCGGAGCTCGTCCGAACCGCACTTGCGGCAGCGGGTTGCACGGATTGCATTCCGGGCGTTGCATTTCATACAGATCTTTACGTTGAGCAGACGTGCTTCAGCTTCGGGAAATCTCGCCATGTTAAAAACACCACTTGTCAGTTTGGTACTATTCGTGCTTTCTCATATTAACAGTTCTGTCACCGCCGATCTCGCGCTCCACCCATGCACGGAACGCATCGAGCGCCCGCGCACGGTGAGAGATCCTGCTCTTCTCGGCGAGCGGGATCTCGGCGAGCGTCCGCCCGTCGTACTCGAAGATCGGGTCGTAGCCGAACCCCTCTTCACCGCGGGGAGCGACGATCGTCCCGGGGAGGACCCCCCGAAAGACCCGTATGCCATCCTCGCGCGCAAACGCTATCGCCGTCTCGAACCGGGCGCTCCTGTCCTCCACCCCTTCCATGAGTTTCAGGACGCCGGCGTTCCCGATGGTATCGTGGACGTAGGCAGCATACGATCCGGGAAACCCGTTGAGCGCATCGATGAAAAGCCCGGTATCATCGGTGATCAGCGGCCGGGAGAGTTCCTGGTAGGCAAACTCCGCCTTTCCGCGCGCGATCTCCCCCACATCAGCGTGGCGGAGCTCCGGGCACGTGAGCGCCACGTGCTCGACCTCAAACACCCCTGAAAAGAAGGCCGCCACCTCTCGCGCCTTATTGACGTTGCCCGTCACCACCGCGACCTTCAGAGGTACCGCCCCCGCAGTTCGACCTCGTGCTCCCGGGTAAGAACCTCCCCTGCACCTGAAAATGCCGCCCCGTAGCCCTCGACGAACGCCGCTCTCAGTTCCTCGAAGTTCTCCGTCGTGCTCTCGAGCGTCTGGAAGAAGACGTGGAGATCGACCCCGCGGCTCTCGATCTCGGGCGACGTCGATGCAAGCCCAAAATCGATCAGGACGCACTGATCGCCACGGACGATCATGTTGCTCGTCGTCAGGTCGCCGTGGACGATACCCGCCCCGTGCAGCCTCCCGACCGCCTCACCCGCGAGCCGGATCGTCTCCGGCGCGGTGACGTACTTCAGCACCTCGCCATGGACCCGCTCCATCACGATCGTATCCGCCGTGACGTCGCGGATCACCGGGGTCGGGACGCCCGCCCGCCGGGCCGCCGCGATCAACCGCGCTTCTGCCCGGGTCCGCTCTGCGATCAACCGTCGGTCGAGCGCAGGGTAGCGGTAGCGCTTGCTCGTCCGGCGCTTGACCACGCTCTCCTCCCCGATCTCCACGACCGCCTCCGCGCCGCAGGCGACACCGCCCTCGTGCGGCCCGAAGGCAAAGACCTCGCCGGGCTCCTTCCGCCAGACGACCTCCACCTCATCCGCCCGGTAGCCCGGCCGGATCTGCGACTCCTCAAGAGAGAGCGTCGCGCCGTGCTCCAGCATGACCTTCCCCGTATAGGCGATCATCGCGCCGTTGTCGCCGAGGAACGTCCGCTCCGGGACGGCGAACGCCGCTCCCCGCTCCTCGCACATCACACGGAGCATCTCCTGCAGCCTCCCGTTCGCACCGACCCCGCCGACCAGCAGCGCCTCATCCTTGCCTGCATGCGCAAGCGCGCGCTCCGTCACCTCGACACACATCGCAAACGCCGTCTCCTGAAGACCCGCACAGGCGTCTTCGAGCGGCGCGTTGCTCTCCTGGGCGGCGCTGACGAGCCCCGAGAAGGCGAGATCCATCCCCTTCACCGTGTAGGGAAGTTCGATGTAGTTCCCCTCCCGCGCAAGCCTCTCGATAGCAGGCCCGCCCGGGTGTGGGAGATCGTGGCTCCGGGCAAACTTGTCGAGTGCGTTCCCGAGCCCGATATCGAGCGTCTCCCCGAAGATACGGTAGCGCCCGTTCAGGTAGCCGAGCACCTGCGTGTTCGCGCCGCTCGCATACAGGACGATCGGATCGTCAAACCCGGTCGCCCACCTCCCGATCTCGACGTGCGCCACGCAGTGGTTGACACCGACGAGCGGCACGCCGAGAGCGATCGAGAGGGCTCGTGCAGCGGTCGCCACCGTCCGGAGGGACGGCCCGAGACCGGGACCCTGCGAGAAGGCGACCGCCCGGATACGCTCCGGTTCCGTGAGCACCCGGGAGACGACATCCTTCATCGCCGAGGCATGGTGCTGTGCAGCCTCCCGTGGGTGGATCCCGCCCTTCGGTGGGACATAGGGCGCTGAATGGAGGGCGACCAGGTCATCCCCGAAGAGGGCTGCGCTCAGGTTCCACGCGGTTCCCTCAAGCCCCAGCACCAGATCGCCGTCGTGCGTCATAAAACAGGTATTGCTCCGTTACGAGAAAAAGGCCGGCCGCGGCCGATGCCGCGTCCGTATCTTGTATCCAGGTGAGGATCTACTTGTTGAACTCGGTGTAGCCGCACTTGCCGCAGGCTGCGCGGTCCTTATGCGCGGCCATCAGCACGCCGGGGCCGCACCGGGGGCAGTGCCGCTTCTGCAGGACTGCCGTATCGCCCTTGACCTCGTAGCATTCGTGTCTCTTGACTTTGCTGGCCACTGCCGCCTGTTTTTTGGCCGCCATGGTTACGCCTCGCTCTCAGCCTTCGGCTCACCGCGCTTGAGCAGGTACTCGCGCTCGGTCGAGGTCTTGGCTTCCTCGTCGTCGTAGATCCGGGCCCGCCCGAGAAGTTCCATCTTCCCGAATCGGGTTCTCTCCAGATCCAGCACGAGCAGGTTCTCATCTTTGTTCTTCAGCGCGGCAAGCTTCTCACGGATGCTCTTCCGCGAAGGCGTAGGTCCGTCGAAGGTGAGAGTAAACTCAAGCTCTCGCCTCTTCAACAACTCATTCCTCACGTCACGGGTAATTTCGAAATCCATCGATATCCCTAGAATGTTGTCAACAGATTTATTTAAACTCTGGGATAGGGTGCAGGAACAAACCACACCCGGACACCCCATCTATCCACATGCACCCGGCGCCGTGGATGGCGGTGGAGCCCCACCCCTCAATCGCGCACAAAGACTTCAAGCATGGATGCAGCCACCCGTTTCGCTGCCGCATCCACGATCCGGAGGACGACCCCCTCCCCCGGCTGGCCGTAGAGGACGGCCGCACCAGGTGGCGCAGCAAGGACAAGCGGTATGACCGCGAGATCCTCCTCGCCCTCGACGAACACCACCGCAGGAGGATCCCTCACAGCCTCCTCGATAGCCGCCTCAAGTTCATCGGTGATCGTGCCGGGAGGGTTCTTTGCCGTCAGCCACCTCGCCTGAAGCAGGGGCGAACGGTTGCAGGGGGTGCGCATCGTATAGCCGTCGATGATGGCGATCTCAAGGGTGACCCCTGCGGCAAGGAGGTTATGGGTCACCACATCCCCGACGGCGTAGATCGCCCGCCCCTCAAGGAGGGGGAGTAGTTCGCTGATGCTCCCATACAGGGTGCCAAACGGTCTTTTAAAAAGGCCCCGCTGCTCTTCGGGAAGCCGGAGCATCAGCGGACCTTCAACGCGTACCTGCCGGCCATGGTGATGTTCATCTTCTTTGCTATATCCGAGTGTTCGGGATCGATGATCACAACATAGCCCGCCCAGTCCTCGCTCAGGTTGGTCGTACTGCAGATAACGCAGCTCTCCCCTTCAACAACCCGGTGGCACTCACGGCAGACCTTGACCACCTTCTTACGGACGACCATACTATGCCGCTCCCTTCTTCTCCTCTTCGAGGTCCTCTTCCAGCCAGGTCGTGGTCCCGAGGCCAGACTGGCGCATGGTGAGGCCGATCTTGCTCTCCCTTGGTTCACGCTCGTTCAATGAGAGTGCTACGATCCTTGCCCGGATACCATCGCCGACAGCGATCGATCGTTTCGAGTCCTGGCAGACCAGCCGGCCGTTCTTCTCATCGTAATTGATATATTCATCTGATATCTGGCTCACGTGGAGCATGGCGTCGATGGGACCAAGGCTGATGAAGGCACCGAAACTCGTCGTTTCGACCACCTGCCCCTCGATAACCTCCTGAAGCCCCAGACGGAGCACCGCTGCTTCGAACCTGACGTCGTAGTAGACGGCACCGTCTCCGGGGATCAACTCCCCCTCGCCGACGTTGAGAATATCCATCACCGCAATGAAGATGCCGATCTCCTTCGCGATGCTCCCTTCCAGTTGCTCCTGCAGTACGTTGAGAATGACCTTCTCCTGGTCTTCCCCGAGGAGGTGGGGGGGAACCCGCACCTTGTCCTCCAGCGTCATCTTATAATACATTTTCTAACTACCCCCTCATCAGCTCCAGTGTTCTCCCTCTCCGCATCGAAACAACGTCGATTCCCTCGCAGAGGAGAGTATTCCGGAGCCGGCGATCATTTGTCACCACGGTGCATCCTTCCCGTCGGGCATACTCGACCACCCTGTCGTCCACGTGTTCTGCGGAACTTCCGCTCGGGACGACTGTCGAACGCCGGGCCATTGCAAGGCCCACACGGGCAGCAGCCGCATCGCGGCCCCGACCCCGGGCGAGCCCTGAAAGCTCGCCGATCACCTCTTCGAGCGTCACCGGTTCGAAGGCCCCGAAGAGTGCCATAAGCTCGCTGTACAGATCGATCCCGAACTGGACCGGCATCAGCAGGGCGTTCGTGTCGAGGAGGACCCTCACTCGACCAGAACACCCATGCCGATCAGCCGCCATCGCCCGCCGACCTGCCTGCTGATGGCGATTCGTGCGCCGATCTCCGCGCAAACCGCCCGTTTCAGCTGAACCTCCACCTGGTTCTTCTTCGTGTTCACGATCACGCCGACGGTGACGGCGGTGCCGACCGAGAGCATCAACGGCTCCTTATGCTTCAGGGGCTCGATGATCTGCTCGCTGTCCGCGCCGACCACCCGGTCCATGAGCGTGACGTCGAACTTCAGCCGTTCCCAGACCGGCGGGAGCTTTCCCACAAGCCCGGCAACCTGCCCGGCGAGGGCATCGCTCTTCGTCAGCGCCGGATCGAGTTTTGTCGCGACGCCGAGAAGCCCGCCGGGCGCCGCCTCGGTCACGTTGATCTTGCCTGCGTTGACGGAGGTGATCTTCGTCTCGATCGGTTCCCACTTCATCCGGTTCTCGACCTGGACCTGCCGGCCGGGGCGGACCTCGATCTCGTCCCCTTCCCGCAGCACCCCCCGGATGAGCGAGCCACCGATGACGCCGCCCTTCACGTCCCGCCAGCTGCAGCCGGGCTTGTTGACGTCAAACGACCGCGCGATGAGCAGCAGCGGATCGATCTCAGGGTTGCGTTCAGGCTCCGGTATGACCTCATTGAGCGTCTCGATCAGGGCACCGATATTGACTCCCTTCTGCGCGGATACCGGAATGACGGGTGCGTTCTCAGCGATGGTGCCCTTGATGAACCGCCTGATCTGTTTATAGTGCTCCTGCGCCTCTGCCTGTGTGACCACGTCGATCTTGCTCTGAACGATGACGATATTCCGGATACCGATCAGTTCGAGCGCCATCAGGTGCTCTTTGGTCTGGGGTTGAGGGCAGACTTCGTTTGCAGCGATGACGAGCATCGCGCCGTCCATCAGCGCAGAGCCCGAGAGCATCGTCGCCATCAACGTCTCGTGGCCGGGAGCATCGACGAACGAGACCGTCCGGAAGGGAACTGCCTTTCCCCCGCAGTTCGGGCATTCCGGCTGAGAGGTGTAAGCATCAGCCCCCTCGCACTTCTCGCACCGGTAAAAAGTTGTATCAGCGTAGCCGAGCCGGATGGAGATGCCGCGTTTGATCTCCTCGCTGTGCCTGTCCGTCCAGGTTCCGGTCAGCGCGCTGACCAGGGTGGTCTTGCCATGATCGACATGACCCACGAGCCCAATATTGACACCGGGAATGAATGCATCTCGCAAAAGTTTTCGAACCTCCTTATCCAATATAGAGTGACACTACTTATACATAATCAGTAGGGGCTATTCTGCTGTCCGGTGTTGCTCCAGTACAGGATACGTGAGAGTTCTCCCGGCCGCCATTACCTGTTTGGCATACGAAGTATGAATAATACCCTGGTTATTAGCGAAAATATATACACTATAAGGAGAGATATGAAGGTTGATCGCAATGGCAGGCGACACTGAACTTTCACGAATAGGGATCTCTCTCCCGAAGAACCTCTTAGATAAGTTCGATGAGATCCTTGGTCTCCGGGGATACTCCTCCCGTTCCGAAGGGATACGGGATTCAATACGAAGTTATATCACTCACTACCAGTGGATATCCGACGTAAAAGGCGAGCGCCAGGGGGTCATAACCATGGTTTACGATCATGACCAGCGCGGTCTGCTCCAGACGCTCACCGAGATCCAGCACCAATACGCCAGCAACATTCAAGCATCTCTGCACTCGCATGTGACCCACAACAAGTGCCTCGAAGTGATCCTGATCCGCGGGGACGGTGCCGTATTAAAGGACATTACCGAGAGATTGATGGCACAGAAAGGTGTCGAGGCGGTGAAACTCACCACCATACCGGTTGAGGATTAACCCCCGCCTTCACAACTCTGGTCCGTACCTCGAGACCAGACCTCCTCGAGCTGCTCCTGGAACTCTTTGTGTTCTTTGAGATAATCCTCAAGGGAGTGAGCTTTCTTCTCCACCTTTCCGACCGTCTTGTCGGCGCCGATGAGTTCATCCACCCGGTAGTAGAGACCGGTGCTGTCGATCTCAGCGTACCTCCAGCCATCGATCTCCTCGATCCGCACGACCTTTCCAACCGTGCCGGTGCGGGGATACCGGACGACTGCGCCCACTGCCACGTCATCCGTGCTCATATGAGGTAATATATCTGCCAAACTATTAAGGTATCACCTCCAAGGTACCTTTAATGGCAATCACGATTCGCCCGGTAGAAAAACTATACTTCGATGGGACACACCGCTCCCGGTCTCCGGAGGAGACTCGTGCCGTTGTAGAGCCGTTGATGACAGAGATCGGCGTCACCGAGATCATCGACGTCACTCCCCTCGACCGTATCGGGATCCCGGTCTTTACAGCCGTCCGTCCGGGAGCAGCCCGGGGATCAGCCCGCGTCCACGCAGGGAAGGGAAAAGAACCGGTTCACGCCCGGGTCTCGGCGATGATGGAGGCGGTCGAACGGTACTGCGCCGAGTACCGGGGCGACCGGATGGAGTACGCAACCTATGAGGAGATCGGCCCGTGGCGGGCAGTGCATCCCGAAGACCTTCTCCTTCCCCGCAAACTCGAGCAAGGGGAGAAGATTCACTGGACACCGGCATGGGATATCCTGAACGACGAGGAGATCTACGTCCCGAGCAACGCCGTCTTCCACCCCTACGACTCACTCGGCATGACCATCCCGCTCTTCCGGAGCGACTCAAACGGACTCGCGTCAGGCAACGTCATCGAGGAAGCGATCCTGCATGCTCTTTTTGAGGTGATCGAGCGGGACGCGCTCAGCATTTCGGATCAGAAGCGGGACCTCGGGACGCGCCTCGTCATCGAGAAGGAGTGCGCCGCACGTGAGGTTCTCGACCGGTTCGAGGAGAACGGGATCGATATCCATCTCTGGCTGCTCGACGGGAAGACCGGCGTCCCTACAGTCGCGGCCGCAGCAGACGATACCGTCACAAAGGATCCGGCGATGCTCGTCATCGGGTCGGGGACACACCTCTCACCCGAGATCGCCGCACTCCGCGCCCTGACCGAGGTCGCTCAGAGTCGGGGGAGTTACCTGCAGGGCGGCCGCAGCGATCCCCAGCGGGAGATGATCATCAGGAAGGCCGGGTACGAACGACTGAAGCGGATCAACCGGATCTGGTTTGCCGATGCAGATACCGTCAATATAACCGATCTCCCCGATGCAAGCACCAGGCGATTCGACCTCGATATCCAGCAGGTGCTCAAAGAGATCGCTCCGCACACCGAGCGGGCATGCATCTGCGATCTCTCCCGGACAGCGGTGCCGGTGGTCCGGGTCATCCTTCCGGGATTTGAGGTCTCATATATGGATCCCGACCGGAAACGGCCGGCGCAGGGGTGAAACTCTCTCTACGAGCCGGGAGCACAAAGGCTTAAAGGTGGGAAGAATAGCCGTTCGCAAGGGGGGTTCAGCGACCCATCTCAACCCCCCCTTTGCGACGGCTCCCGGGATCACAACCGAGGAGTATCTCCCTCAGTAGAACCGAACTCTCTTCAGGATATCCACGACTCTCTCTGTGCCGTGGTTCAACGGCTTCTCCTCAGGTTCAAACCGTTTCCCTGCAAGACCCTGAAATATCGCATGGATCGCCTCCCCGATCGAGGGGCCGTAGCCGCCTTCGAGCGTCAGTGCAAGGGGAAGATCCGTCCCATCGATCAGCATCCCCGTCAGCACACCGTAATCAACGGGCTCAAGATTCATCCTCCCATGCTCGTCGTCGGAGAGGGCATCCTGCCCTGCCGAGATGATCAGGACATCCGGGCGGAACCGGACGATCGCCGGGATGAATATCTCACGAAAGACATAACAGTAATCAGCGATGGTCGAGCCTGCGCGAAGCGGTGCGTTGAGGGTGTAGCCCCGGCCCGCGCCGGTGCCGATCTCGTCCACCCACCCGGTCTTCGGGAAACTGTTTTCCTCGTGAATCGAGCAGAAGAGAACACGGTCATCCCCGTAGAAGATCTTCTGCGTCCCGTTTCCATGGTGCAGGTCCCAGTCGAGGATCGCCACCCGGTCAACCGAGAGGAGCGCTTTCGCCGCTGCAATAGCGGCGTTGTTGAAGAGGCAGAACCCCATAGCCCGATCGGGCTCGGCATGGTGTCCCGGCGGGCGGACCAGGGCAAAGAGGTGCTCGCCATCGAGTGCGCGTTCCACCGCAGCAAAGGTTGACCCGGCCGCATAGGATGCAGCCTCGAAAGAATGGCAGGTGACGTAGGTGTTCACGTCCAAAAAACAGGTTCCCGTCGCCATCTCCCGCACCCACCGGATGTACCGGGGGTCGTGAACCCGCGCAATATCAGCCTCGGTTGCATGAACCGGGGCGCGCCACTTCACGTTATCCGGGATCCCCGAGAGGGCCGCCCGCAACCGGGCACCCGACTCGGGGTGAGCCTCCATATCATGCCTGGTGAAGATATCACCGTAGATGACTGAGGAACGCATCCTTGTTCAGTTGATGGTGCGTCCCTGCCGGACATCCTCTTCAGTAACGTCGAACACCTGGCTGGTGCCTGAAATCCGGTACTGCCCGGTCGCCTTCACCTCGCCAGCTCCATCGGTCGCATAGGGAACGACGAATGTGCCGTTCACGCTCTCCTGACGGTAGGTGAACGTCCGACCGGCGTTCGTGACGATGGGAACCTCGATGATCCCTTCGCCCCTGATCGTGGCTCCAGGGACATACTCGAATATCTTGACGTGCTTCAGGTCGGGTCCGCCTTCATCGACGTTGCCGTAGACGTTGCCCTGGGTCTCGTGGATGAGCCGGTAGTGCTGGAGAGCCGGCACCCGCTCAAGCGGATGGAGGATCGAGTCGCCCTGATACTGGTAATACATACCAAGGAGGATTGCCCCCGTTCCAGGCTGTGCGTTCATGTTGTAGGCCTCAACCGCGGCCGCGCCTTCGGCGGCATCCATCATCTCGGTGCGTATGATGACCGGGTACGAGGTGTTTGCCACATCACGGTACTCGGCGTAGATCACCTGTGACGACGGATCGGTCATCGAACCGTCGAAGTTATGGAGGCGTGAGATCATCGTCAGGTAATACTCCTGGTTATTGAACACCGTTATCTGGCCGCTCGACGAATCCGTACCCGACGGAATGATGAAGTAGGGCTGGAATCGTACTGCCCCCACATCGGGGTCCGCCCAGGTTGCCGGAGCGTGGAACTTCCCGGTATCGAGTTGGATATCGGTGATGACATAGCGGGTGCCGATGTTATCGAGGATCTGGTTTGCAGCCGCCTCATCGGTCGAGACAAAGTAGACCCCAGATCCGTTCGGCCCGGTAACCCCATGCTGGAAGGGATTGTTGTTCGGGATCCGCTTTGATATGAAGGTGATCCAGTGGCCATAGTCCCACCAGGACATGACACCGTAGGATTCTTCAGGGTAGACGAAGGTCTCTTTATCGTAGATCGCGTGATAGTCGACACCGGGGTCGGGGGTGTTTGCACCCATCCACTCAAGGGCTTCCATCCAATCTGAATTCATGCTGGAGTACTTGGCGCTGGCGGCAAGAGCGATGTTCCCCGAGAGGGATATCCCGGCAAAGATGAGCGTGATGCCGACGACCACGACGAAGATCCCAACTTTGAGGTGATCGGGTTTACCCCTCCCAGAACTCTTTGGTTTCCGGGCGTCCGGTGCTTTGCCGCCCTTTTTGCCTTTTTTCGTCGGGGTATCCTGTTTTTCGGAGATCGCAGGGGCAGACGATCCCTTACCACCGGCCTCCGGCCGAACGAGGCGGGCGACATCCTTCCAGGTCGCATCTATGACCGCCCCTGCAAAGACTGCAGCGAGAAGTGCGACGTTTGCCGCGAAGTAGTACTCATAGCGGACGTGGGCGGCGGTCGAGGCGAGGATGATCGCCGTCCATATGAGGACAAAAACATGAGCCGCGTTCACCTTCTCGCGGCTCTGCCAGATCAGGGCGGCGGCCCCGCCGGCTGCAAGGACGAGACCCCAGTGGAACGACGCCCAGGCAGCATCAAATGACCAGGCCCGGGCTTCCTGGACGGTCGTGGTGATGGGAGCCTCCCCGAAGAAGGCGATGAGGTTTGATATCAGGAGGTTGTATATCTCCGGCAGGGCGGCGTAGAGCACCGCTACGGCGAGGACAGCAACACCCAGAAGCGCGGCCGGGAAGTAATACTTCGGCCGTCCCCGGAGAAAGACGGAGAGCCCATAGAGGGCGAGTGTGCCCCCGATGAGGGCAATGCAGGCGACGACGTGCCCGACACTGTACAGGGAGAGATCAAGGCCGGGATGCGGGAAACCGAACGCCACCGTCCCGATGATGACGACGGCGAAGGTGACGGCGTTCACGAAGACCAGGTAGTCACCCGCTCTGCCCTTGAAGAAATCAAGGGTGAACTGGACCAGGGTGAAGACCGCAACGATGAGCGCAAAGAGGATCATCGTCGGCATGATGAGGTAGCCGAGGAGGTATGCAACACCGGCAAGAACCGCTGTTATCGCGGGTATCTTCAATGCTTCGAGACTGCCCCGGGAGAGCGTTATATCCCGGGCGGCAAGCAGTGCAACGACGTAGGCGAGGACGAAGATCGTCGAGAAGAGTGTCTCCGCGATATGGTGGTCGACGAAACCGAAGAGGGATCGGTAGGCGTAATTGCTGCCGATGACAGCAATCAGGCCTGCCGCTATGAGACCGGTCTTCCAGTCAGCGAGCTTTTTCGCAAGCAGGTAGGCGACCGGCACCATTGCGGCAGCCATCAACGGCGGGACCCAGGACGCCACCACCATGATCTCAGGGCGTGTCACTGCGCCGGCGAGGAGACAGAGTGCCGATATGATCTGGATGAAGAGCGGCCCCCAGTAGATGACGTCACCGGTCGGGTAGAACGTCATCGCGTCGAACCAGGCGTAACTCGGGAAGTTTGCAACGGTCTGCTCAACCTGGCGCAGGTTGTACCAGGGGTCGTTGCCGAGGAGATTGACGCCCTCTGCAGTTATCAGATCTGCAGAAGGGATGCCCCGCGTCCAGAACGCGAGCAGGGCGAACAGGATGATGATACCAATGATGATATATGGTTGGTACTTCTTGAGATCTATCTGAGCCATCGGACACTCCTTGTTACGAATCTGTTTTCTCCAGACCATTAATAATCTTGGCGTATCTCTCGTGCTGGAAAACAGGGTGAACATCAACGGTTTTCAATCAACCGTGAAAATATATCCTCAAACGCTTCCGCTTTCTTCTTCCAGCTGTGCTCCTCTACCCCGGCGGGCACCCTCCCACCAGAGAGAACCAGCTCATCGATCCTCTCGATGAACTCCTCCCGGCTCCGGTAGACGGCGATATGGTCGCCACCCATCCGGAGCATATCGGGGATGGGGGTGGAGAGGATCGTCTTTCCACATGCTGAATACTCAAAATACTTGTTCGGGAGAGCGATATCGACCCACTGTGGAGGGGAGAGCGGGATGAGGCAGATGTCCATCGGCGCGATGTAACCGGGGAGATCGCGATAATCGACGGCGTCGGTGAAGTGCACCCGGGCACCGACCCCGATATCCTCTGCGAGAGCGCGCAGCTCGTCCAGGTAACCGGTGAAGAGCGAACCGCCGACAATCAGGAGTTCTGCGTTCGGGTGCTTTCTGATGATCTCGGGGAGCGCCCGGATCACCTCATCGAGAGCATACCACCGCTCAACCGCCCCCGCAAACCCGAGCACAAGGGCGTCGGGGGCGATCCCGAGAGCCCTGCGCATCTCTCCCCCATCCATAGGGCAGAAGAGATCGGTGTTGACACCATTCGTGATCAGTTCCGCTTCATATCCGTACGTCCGGAGTTTCTCGACGAGACCGGGCGAGACGGTCGTGATGACATCGCTGTGGTCGAGGTTGTAGCGGGTGACGGCAAGGACACTCTCCCGGAGCACCCATCGTACAGCCCGGTTCTTGTAGTACGCGGCTGCAGAATCAGGGAACCAGTCCTTCAGATCGAAGACCACCGGCACGCCGGCCCTCTCCGCCGCCCGGACCATCGCCGTCCCCGCGAGGACATGAGCACCGACGACGACATCGATATCGTGGTCGCGGATGATATCGCGGATGACCCGGTAGTGGCAGGGCGCGTTCAGGGTGTAGTGGAGGAAGGGGCTCTCGACGGGGAACCGTGTCGCCTCGTGGACGTGAAGAAGGGTCTCTCGCTCCTTTCCCCGGCTGACATGGAAGTGGGGCACGTGAACCTCGTGCCGTGTCGCGAGTTCCTCGAAGATGTTGTGGTGCCGTGACGGGATCGGGTGGTGGATGTAGTCCTGTGTGGAGACGAGGAGGATCTTCATGGGTATCAGGTTATGCTTCCTCGAGATCCCGCACTACGTCGCAGATATACTGGATCTCCTCCTCCGTCACCGAGGGGTGGACGGGCAGGCTCACAACCGAGGCCGCGAGGTCGTCGGATATCGGGCAGGATGCGTCTATGTTCTCGTAGGCGGGCTGGCGGTTGACGGGGATGGGGTAGTGGACGGCGGTCCCGATCCCCCTCTCTCCAAGCGCGCTCATGAACGCATCCCTCGTGAGCGGGTGGTCCCAGGGAACCTTCACCACATACTGGTGGTAGACGTGCCGGATGCCGGGTGCGACATACGGCGTCACAAGCCCCGTCCCCGCGAGGTGATGGTCGAAGCAGCGGGCGTTCTCGATCCGGCGTTCGTTGAACCCCTCCACATGGTCAAGCTGCACGAGGCCGATCGCGGCCGCGATGTTCGTCATCCGGTAGTTGTAGCCGATGGCGGTGTGAAGATATTTTCTGCTCTGACCGTGGTTGATGAGGAGCCGGACCCGTTCCGCAAGACGGTCGTCGCCGGTCGTGACCATGCCCCCCTCCCCGGTGGTCATGTTCTTTGTCGGGTAAAACGAGAAGCAACCGATATCGGCGAGACTTCCCGCCCGCACCCCGTGATACTCCGCGCCATGCGCCTGAGCGGCATCCTCGATGAGGATGAGGTTATGATCGTCCGAGAGATCGCGGAGTGCGGTGACATCAAACGGCTGCCCGAAGAGATGGACGCCGATGACCGCCCGGGTGTCGGGGCGGACGAGCGCCGCGGCTGATTCCGGATCGATGTTGAACGTTGCAGGATCCACATCCGCAAAGAGCGGTGTCGCCCCGCACATCGAGACCGCGGACGCCGTCGCAAAGAACGTGAACGCCGGAACGATCACCGAGTCGCCGGGCCCGATGCCCGCGGCAAGGAGTGCGGCATGGAGAGACGCCGTTCCCGAGTTGACGGCGATTGCATGGGTCGTGCCACAATAATCCGCAAATTGCGCCTCAAACTCCGTAACGACCGAGCCTTGAGCGAGCATCCCCGACCGCATCACGTGGGCGACGGCCTCGACCTCCTCTTCTCCGACGAGCGGCCGGGCGACAGGAATCTCCTGCCTCACTGTCCGGCCCCCGGCGGCAACGGCCGGAACCGGGCCGGCGCCCCCACCGCGAGCATCCCCGGCGGGACATCCTTCGTCACCACCGCGCCCGCGGCAACGAACGCCCCTTTTCCAACGACGATACCGGGGAGGATCGTCGCATTCGCACCGATGACCGCATCGTCCTCGATCACCGGGCCGCAGAGCCCCTCACGGGGTC
Source organism: Methanomicrobiales archaeon (assembly GCA_012511245.1). GTDB lineage: Archaea > Halobacteriota > Methanomicrobia > Methanomicrobiales > Methanoculleaceae > Methanoculleus. The sequence goes on from JAAZGM010000147.1 coordinate 18,347, forward strand.
CGGGCGGGTAGCGATCGTTTGTCAGCACGGCGTTCGGGCCAATGAAAACCCGGTTCCCGATCCGGGCGCCGGTCGGGATGTAGACCATACTCTGGAGCCGGGCATCGTCGCCGATCGTGCAGTCGCCCTCGATCACCGCTGCCGTTCCTATCGCAACGCGGTCGCCGATGGTGGTCTTCTCGCGGATCAGCACGTTATGGCCGGTCTGGAAGGAGTCACCGATCACGACGTCGCAGTATATGATCGTGCCCGACCGGAGGATCGCGCCCCTCCCGATGGTAACTCCGGGATAGCCGTCCTCGCCCATCCGATCGCGGGAGGGAAACCCGACGGTCACCGGCTCGAATATCGTCGCCCCCTCGCCGAGGGCGTTACGTCCATACTCTATCATTCAACGGTCACGCTCTTTGCCAGGTTCCGGGGTTTGTCGACGTCCCGCTGCAGCGCACATGCGGTATGGTAGGCAAGCAGTTGCAGGACGACCGACGCGGTCAGCACCTGTACCAGAAGATGTGTGTTCGGGATGGGGATGAAGATGTCCACGAACCCGGCAAGTTCGGTATCGCCCGCAACACCGAGCGCGATGACCGGGGCTTTGCGTGCCTTCATCTCCTTGATGTTTGAGGCCATCACGCCGTACGTCGGGCCCGGGGTGCAGACAGCGACGACCGGCGTCTCTGGAGTGAGCAGGGCAAACGGCCCGTGCTTGAGTTCTCCCGCCGCGTACCCCTCGGCGTGGATGTAGCTGATCTCCTTCATCTTCAGGGCGCCTTCCATCGAGACCGGGTAGAACGGCCCTCTGCCAACGAAGAAGACGTGCTCAGCCTTTGCACAGAGGTCAACCGCCTCGTGGAGTTCCTGAAGGAGGACATCGCCGATGGCGATGTGCGCGTGGGAGAGAGCGTCATCGAACGCCCCATCGCACCGGAGGTTGATGATCTGCATCAGCGCTGCAAGCTGCGCCGTGTAGGACTTGGTCGCAGCGACACCGATCTCAGGGCCTGCCCGCATAAGGATGGTCTCGTCGGCAACCCGGGTGACCGTGCTCCCCTGCATGTTGGTGATCGCAAGCGTCGGGCAGTTGCGGGCTTTTGCCATCTTCAAGGCGGCAATCGTATCGGCCGTCTCCCCCGACTGCGAGACCGCGATGACGAGGCCGCGAAGGGGTGGGGTGAAGTATTTGAACTCTGAACCCACCTCGACCCTGACCGGCAGGTTGCAGAACGATTCAGCCAGATACTTGAAGGCCAGGGTTGTGTGGTAGGATGTCCCGCATGCGACCAGGGTGATCTCGTCCGCCTCCATGATCATCTGTCTCACATGATCGTCGATACCCGCACGGATGGTCTCGTAGAAGGACTGGGGCTGTTCGTAGATCTCCTTTAGCATGTAGTGGGCAAACCCGCCTTTCCGGGCATCCTCGACACACCAGTTGATCAGCTCGATCGGGCGTTCCACCACCCGGCCGTCGTGGTAGATGGTGTAGCGGTCGGGCGTGATGTCGGCGACATCGCCATCCTCAAGGAAGATCACGCGCTCGGTGTACTCAAGGAGCGGCGTCATATCCGATGCGGCAAAGACCTCGGCATCCCCGACACCGAGGACGAGCGGGCTCGCGTCACGGGCGGCGACGATCCTCTGCGTGTTCTCCGTGATGGCGAGGATGGCGTAGGAGCCTTCAAGCAGAGGGAGGATCGCGTTGACCGCAGCAAGGAGATCACCATCGTAGTGCTCCTCGATGAGATGGGCGATCACTTCGGTATCGGTCTCGGACAGGAAGGTATGGCCGCGTTCCGTGAGCTGCCGTTTCAGGTCGCTGTAGTTCTCGATGATCCCGTTGTGCACCACGGCGATCCTTCCGGTGCAGTCGATATGCGGGTGGGCGTTGACGTCGTTTGGCTCCCCGTGCGTCGCCCACCGGGTATGCCCTATCCCGGTGCTCCCGGCAAGACCGGATGCTCCCGCCTCACTGTCAGATATGCGCCCCGCCTTCTTGTAGACCTCGACGGCGCTCCCGACCGTCGCAAGGCCAAACGAGTCATAGCCCCGGTACTCGAGCCGTTTCAGACCCTGGATCAGGATAGGCGTTGCGTCCCGCCTTCCGATATAGCCGACAATCCCGCACATTTACATCACCCGTGTCCCATCCTCGATGAGACCGACCACCGTCTTCCCTCCCTCGACGGTGACGCCATTGCCGATTATGCAGTTCTTGAACGTCGTGAACGGTGCCGCCCGCACCCCTTCGCCGAGGATCGCGCCGAATTCCTCCCTCTGGATACGTCCGCAGACCTCGATGAAACTTGCGGACGGGTAGGTGGTCGTATGGTCGGCAAGGATGCACCCCTGGCCGAAGACAGCGGCAACGATCCGTGAGTGGGATCCGACCGTGACGTCGTTCATGATGAGGGAGTCGGAGACGTAGGTGAACGGTTCGAGCACCACCCGATCGCCGATGCTCGTATCGGGCATGATCACGCAGTTTGGGCCGATGTTGCAGTTGCTCCCGATGGTAACGGGACCATATATGACGGTGTTCGGCCCGATGGTCGTTCCGGCACCGATACGCACATTGCCCCGGCGGATGACGGACGCATCGACCATCCCGGCGATCTCGGGGGTGATACTCCTCAGCATCCGGCTGTTGAGTTTCAGGAGATCCCAGGGATAGATGGCATCCTGCCAGTCGTCCGCCGGGATCGCGTGTATCCGCTGCCCCGACGCTATCATGGCGGAGAGGGTGTCGGGAATCTCGTTCGTCTGGAGGCAGGAGAAGACGTCGCGCGTGAACGAGTAGACGCCGGTCGCCACGGTGAACGTCGGGGCATCCTCGGGTTTCTCGATGATCTCGCGGACGAGACCTTTCCGGATCACCACAACCCCGAAGTTCGAGGGGTTTGGATGTTCGGCGACAAGCATGGCGTTTCGTTCCCTCTTTATCCGGGCGATCGACTCGGCGTTGACGTAGTTGTCGCCGGGAAGGACCAAAAAATCGCCGGTGATCTCCGGTTCGGCTGCCCGGAGGGCATCCGCGGTCCCGAGCTGGCGCTCCTGCACGACGATCTGGATCGGTGCGTCGAGCCGGTTGAGGTGCCGGATGGCATCCTCCTTACGGTAACCGACCACCACCACGATATCGCGGATGGCGTTCTCCAGCAGGGCGTCAATGACGTACTCGATGATCGGCCGGTTTGCGACCGGGAGCATGGCTTTGGGCTTGCTCCTGGTGAGCGGACGGAGACGGCTCCCCTCCCCTGCTGCTAAGATGACTGCCTGCAATCGTATCACCTGATGATCGAGTTGTCCTCGATACACCCCTCCACGAGCGAGTGGGGGGCTACCCGTGTGTTGCTGCCGACGAGGCTCCCGACGTTGACCGAGCAGTTGATCCCGAAGAGAACGTTGTCGCCGATGATGGCGCCGAACTTCCGCCTCCCGGTGCTCTTCCCGCAGACCTTCACCGCCCCGTTGTCATGCCTGAGGTTTGCAACCTTCGTTCCTGCCCCGAAGTTGCAGTTGCTCCCGACGATGCTGTCACCGATGTAGTTGAAGTGTGGGATCTTCGTTCCTGCCATGATGATGGAGTTCTTTATCTCGGTCGCATGCCCGATGTGGCAGTCGTCGCCGATGGCGGTTATGCCCCGGATGTAGGCATGAGGGCCGATGACACAGTTCTCGCCGATGACGCAGCCCCCCTCGATGTAAGTCCCGGCCCGGATGACCGTCCCTTTCCCTATGCAGACCGATTCCGGGATAGTACACCCCTCCTCGACGGTGCCGTTCCGCCCGGAGCAGACCGAGGGAAGGAGTTCCTCGTTTGCGTCGAGGAGGTCCCACGGCTGCCCCACATCAAGCCAGTAGGTGAGCGGGTATGCCCTGAGCGTCCCATCCTGGATATAGGTATCGAGGGCATCGGTCAACTCGAACTCGCCCCGGCCCGATATCGTGATGCCGGTAAGGAGATCGAAGATGTCGGGATCGAAGAGGTAGGCGCCCGCGTTGATCAGGTTGCTCTTCGGGTTCTCGGACTTCTCCTCAAGACCGGTGATGCGGTTCTCATCGATGGTCACGACGCCGTAGTCCTGCGGGTGGTCGGTCTCGTGAATCCCCACACACGGGGCATCCATCCGGCAGAGCTCCTCGATATCGCCCTTTTTGAGAACCATATCTCCGTTTAAGAGGAGAAACCGGCCTTTGATCAACCCTGCCGTTGTCCGGAGGGCATCGGCCGTCCCGAGCTGGTGACGCTGGGTCACGTAGGTGATGTTCACGCCGAAGTCGCTTCCATCCTTGAAATGGTTTCGGATCTCGCGTTCAAAGTAACCGACGACGAAGATGAACTCGGTGATCCCTGCATCACGAACCGCAAGAACCAGATGCTCCATCATCGGATGGTTCGCGATCGGAAGCATCACCTTCGGACGCCGGGCGGTCAGGGGACGCATCCGTTTCCCCTCTCCTGCTGCCAGTACGACACACTGCATATCTCTACTCCTGAATACGTCTCGCCCGTTCGAGGGCGGCATGCCCCGCTCCAAGCATCTCTTTTGCCTTTGCGGGTGTTCTTCCTTCTGCTGTGATCCGGATCTTTGGTTCGGTTCCGCTTGCCCGGATCAGGTACCATCCGTCATCATCCTCGAACCGGACGCCGTGCGTCGGCTCCTCCGCCCCGGCAGCCGTCATGATCTCCCTCGGGGCATCGACCCGGTACGACTCCCGGAGGATGGTGTAGCGGGGCATCCGGTCGAGTTCCGCGGCGATCGACCACTCCGATGCAATCTCGCAGAGGAGGGCTGCGGCGTAGACTCCATCAGGACAGTAGGAGTGCTCGGGGAACATCCAGCTCCCTGATGCTTCGCCGCCGAAGTCCCCCCATGAGAGGAGTTGCTCAGAGACAAAACCGTCTCCGACCGGCGTGCGTCGGACCTCCGCGACCTCCTCAACCGCCATCGAGGCATCGACGGTGGTGACGACGTGTTGACGATCGAGGTATTTTGCAAAGAGCATGAGGAGGTGGTCTCCATCGATATAGCGGCCGCGCTCGTCGAATGCCATCATCCGGTCGGCATCGCCGTCGTGGATCACTGCGCATGCGGCGCCCCGTTTTCTGACGATCTCACCGATGTAGGGGAGGTTTGCTTCGAGCGGCTCTGAAGGGCGGGCGAATCTCCCCGCAACATTGCAGTTCAGGCCGACGACGGCCGCACCTGCTCCGGTGAGGAGGTCGGGGGTGATGACGCTGCCGGCACCGTTGCCGCAGTCGAGGACGGCCGTGATGGAGCGGGCGAGGCTGATCTTATCGAGGATCGCCTCCCGGTGCGCGTCCACCGCATCTATGGAACGGACGTATCCCTGGTCTTCCCACCCCCTCCAGTGCGTGCCCGTGATGGCATCCTCGATCCTCGCCTGTTGCCGGAGGGTGAACGACGATCCGTCGGGGTTGAGGAGTTTGACCCCGTTGTAGGGCTCGGGGTTATGGGAAGCGGTGATCATGCACCCTGCATCCGCGCGCCCCGTCGCGTGCGCAACCGTCGGTGTGGGCGCAATCCCGCAGGAATAGACGGTCGCACCGGCCGAGAGCATCCCGGAGACAACACAGTGTTCAAGTAGTTCGCCGGTCGTGCGGGTGTCCCGGCCGACAACGATCTCAGGTGCCCCGGCTGCGACGGCTGCTCCGACGCTAAGCGCGATGTTGATGAGATCAGGGCCGAACTCCTGCCGGATGCCGGAAGAGCCGAAAAGCATACTCCTCTATAATCCTTTCTTTCCTAAAAAAAGGTATTCATCTGCCGTAGGGGCACCAGTGCTCGAGATTGATGAGGGCACTCACTCCGGCGGATGAGGGGCCGAGGAATATCATCCGTTTCTTCCCCCGGTACTCGTCGATGCAGGCGATCCCGGCATCACCCGTCATGCCGTCTCCGCCGACCAGGAGGATATCGGCCTCTTCCGGGCTATCGGCGATCTGCCTCGCAAACGCCCGTTCAAGCACCGGCATCGGGCCGACGAGGTAGACCTGTTTCCCGGCGACCTCACGGGAGAGCTCCGCAAGGCAGGGGGCGTGACAGTCGGGGGTGCAGGGGCGGAATTTACGGGTCAGGCAGAGGAACGCCGAGACGGTGTTGATGATCGCACCCGCCGCAGCCCGCTGCTTCTGATTCTTGAGCGGTGCGCCGAACATAAAGGAGATCCGGGTGTTCGCCCGGACCGGTTCATCTGTGATGAATTGTCCGCACCGCCCTCCAAAATGTCCTTCCATAGCAACCCCTCTTGGATACTGGCAGGCGTCCGTGTCGCAGTTCACGCAGAGCGTCACGATACCGTCCTCGCATCCACTGTCCGCAAGGACCGCCTCCAGTCTCCCGATTGCATCGTGCCAGAAACTCATGGTTCTTCTCCTATATCTGATAAAATTACGCGCACAGGTGACCCGTCGGCGCCTTTAAGCCGCATCGGAAGTGCCGTCATAAGGTAGTCGTCCGGTGGTACGGCTGAGAGATCGAGCAGTTCGAGGATGATCACCCCGCTCCCGAGCAGCAGGCGGTGGATGGAACCGTCACCGTTGAACGGCTCGATCGACGGTGCATCCGTCCCGATGCAGGTGATCCCGGCATCGACGATCGCCTCCGCCGCATCGAGGGAGAGCGAGGGGTAGCCGGGATCGAACTCCCGGCGCCCTGAGAAGAGGGTTTTTATGAGGATCGTCCTCGTGCCGCCAAGGCAGCCGGCGATATGGTCGGGCTCGATCACACCCCCTGCATCGCTGCAGTCGAGCACCCGTGCAGGGCCTATCAGGAGATCGAACGGGATCTCATCGACCGTCAACCCTCCCCGGATATAATGTGACGGGGCATCGATATGCGTCCCGGTATGACTCCCGAGCGTCATCTCGGTCACGCGGTACTGCCCGTTGTCGATCTCATGAAACCCGGGCCGGACATCTCCCGGGTAGACGATGGTCTCCTCGGAGAGGTCACGGGTGATGTCGTAGATCATCGCGGGGACACCTCTCCCTGCCACCCGAACTGCCCGATCAGCGGCACGAAACAGACGCCGCCGAGCGGGATCCTCTGCACCTTCCCCTCCCGTTTGATGAGTTTGATGAGATCCTGACATTCCCTCGGTCCGACGGGGGCGATCAACCGCCCGCCCTCACCGAGCTGCTCCACCAGGGGTTCGGGAACCGCCGGGCTTGCCGCCGTGATGATGACGGCATCGTAAGGCGCTTCCGGCGGATACCCTTTCGTGCCGTCGCCGACGACCACCCTGACACCTGTGACCCCGGCCCGCGTGAAGTTCTCCTGCGCCCGGAGAGCGAGGTCGTCGAGACGCTCGACGGATATGACATCCGCCCCGAGCTCAGCAAGGAGCGCCGCCTGGTAGCCGCTGCCGGTTCCGATCTCAAGAACACGGTCGTGCGGGCGGATCTCCAGCTGCTCGGTCATGACAGCGACGATATAGGGCTGGGAGATGGTCTGCCCGCCGCCGATGGGGAGCGGCCGGTCCTCATAGGCTGCGCGTTCAAGTCCCTTCGGCACAAAGAGGTGGCGGGGGACCTTCTGCATGGCGGCGAGCACCCGCTCATCCCTGATCCCGCGTGCCCGGATCTGGAACTCCACCATCTCCTCGCGCTCCCGCCTGCAGGGATCGGCCTCCATCATTCCCTCCCCCGGATCAGAATCCAGATTCTGCCTGGTCGATCGCGGCATCGATCTGTTCCTGCAGGACTGCAGGCAGACCGCTGATCTTCACATCCAGAAACCCGCGTATAATGGTTGCGGTGGCCTCTTCCTCAGAGAGTCCGCGGGCCATGAGGTACTCGATCTCGTTACGAGCGATCTTTCCGACGGCGGCCTCGTGGGAGAGTTCGGTGCCGGTCAGGGTTCCTTCGATCTCGGGGATGGCATGGATGACGCCGTCTTTTAAGATCAGCCCCTTGCACTCGATGTGACCGCGGGTGCCGTCCTTCTCACCGAGGATATGGCCACGGGATATGACGGTGCCGCCGGTGGTGATCGCCCGGGTGATCAGTTCAGCGCTCGTCTTCTCGGCGTCGAGGATGGCGCGGGAGCCGAGATCGAGGATTGAACCCGGAGTCGCAACGACGATGCTCGAGAACCGGGCGACGGCGTTCTTCCCGACAAGGCGGGCTGTCGGGTACATATCGATCTTCTTGACCGGCTGCATGCAGACGTAGTTCGAGAGGAAGGTTCCGTCCTCCTCGATGACGGTAGCACTCCGCGGGAAGACGCTGATCCCCGGACTCCAGTTGTGGATCATCGTGGACGTGACCCTGGCGCCTTTGCCGACGTAGATCTCGGTCACCCCGATATGTGCCCCGCGCTCCTTCTGCCAGGAGCTCGCGCAGCCGGATATGATATTGATCTCTGAGCCCTCCCGTGCGATGAAGAGGTTGTGGACGTGCTGCACCGGCTCGTCGCGGAGGAAGAGGCAGGCCTGGAGGGGCATCTCGACCTTCACCCCCTCATGAGCGATGACGACGAGACCCTGTGGATTCTCCTGTTTCGCGAGATATTGAGTGTATTTGTCTTTATCGCGCGGTACAGCGTTCCAGTAGTAATCTTTGACCCAGTCGTACTTCTCAAGGGCGGCCTTGATGGGGATCATCTCGATCCCTTCAGCCCCGCAGGTGGTCTGGATCACGTTCTGGTCGATCTGAAAGAAACTCCCGCACCGGTTCTGCATCCCGACCTCAAGACCGGTCAGGGCGAGGCGCTCCCGGTCTTTCTCCGAGAGGCGTTCGATATCGCCTACATCTGTTTGCAACGCAGACACTCTCCATATCCTTTCTCTTTGACCACACGCAGGATCTCACGGGGGTTCCCGTGGCACCGTATCTGGCCGTTGATCATCACGTGGCCCTGGTCAGCCTCAAGGTAGTCGAGGATGTAGCCGGTATGGGTGATGATGAGGCCGCTCCGACGGCGGTTGACGATATGAACGTCTTTCTCAAGGAGGTTTGCAATCTCTTTCCCCATCAGGCTCATGTTCTCGAGGTCGACACCACTCTCGGGTTCATCCAGCATGAGGAAATCCGGCTGCTGGACCTTCAGCTGCAGGACTTCGCTCCGTTTGATCTCGCCGCCGGAGAACCCGACGTTGGTATCACGGGTGAGGAACTTCTCCATGTTGACCGTCTGCGCAAGCGCTTCCAGGGCCTCATTGCCGTGGTGCGACGTGGCAGCAAGGAGTTTTCCGAGTTTTAGCCCCGATATCGCAGGCGGGTGCTGAAACATCATACCGATCCCGAGATGAGCGCGCTCGTGGATCGGCATCCGGGTGATATCTGTCCCCCTGAATACAATCGACCCGGACGTGATCGTGTAGCCACCGAACCCCATGATGGCTTTGAGCAGCGTGCTCTTCCCCGAACCGTTCGGCCCCATCAGGATGTGGGTTTCTCCTTCCCCGATATGGAGGTTGATATCGTGGAGTTTCTCGGTGCCACCCACTTCCACGTGCAAATCACTGATATCCAGCATACGGCACTCCGCTCCATGTATTGGTCAGAGGATACATTAACAGTTGGGGTTGATGGGGCGAAGCGGGAAGAGGGAGGAACGGATGATCCGGGAGAGTCTACCGGCATAACCACTCTGTTTTCCTGGACGGAGGTGGGAGAAGAACCCCCACATTTCACTTTCACACCGCGTGCGGCCTATGGTTAAGTAGGTCCCTCATCCCGTCTCATATATGGAACACTCCGCATTCACCACATTCGCCTGCCTTGCCGAGCGGGCCGCCCGATATCCGACCGTCCTCCGGCGCAGCCAGATGAATAAGGCGGCATGCTTTGCTTCCCGTACCCCGGCACCCCGCCCCCTCCTTGAGGTGAAAGAGCACGCGTAAACCCTCCCCGGGTCAGCCCATGAGGTAATCGAGAGCCCTGAGGTATGACCCGGGGCGATCGTGGGCATGGCCGGCGAGGTAGTTATGGAGATTCACGGTGCTCTCGGCCTCACCGAGCATGGCGTTGTATGCCTCCGCTGCACGGTTGTAAGCGCTGATCAGCCTGTTGTATTCAGAGACGAGACGGTTGTATTCCCGGATATATCCCGCCCGGGAGAGTTCCGTCATCCTTGCATCGAGCGCCGCAAGAGCCTCCCCATCCGCTTCGAGCTCGCGGGTGCGCACCACGAGTTCCTCGTTGAGTTCCTCAACCCTGTCGCGGGAGAGGGTGAGGGCACGTTCGATCACCGCGACCTCTCCAGAGGCGGTATAGAACCCATCTCCATCCCCGACCGGTATCACCAGGGGCTCAGAGGAGAGGTACGCCCCATCCGCAAGCGCTGCAGGCGGGATGCCGACGTAACTTATGTTTGTGGTCTCGATGTAGGCGTAGGACGTGTTGAGGTAGCAGCACCCGACGCTCTTCACACCGACGGCCATGTGTTCTTCCTCCCCGAAGTAGAAGAGCGCCGTCCCGTATCCTTCCCGTGCAAGGAGCGCCGCAAGGAGAAGGCTCTTGTCGTCACAGTCGCCCTCGCCGTCCACGTAGGTCTCGATCGGGAACTTCGGTTCGATCGCCAGGGTATCGGTCTTATGAGGGATGGATTGCACGAAGACCGCGATCAGCTCGATGTAGCGATCGCCGTCGAGATCTTCCCGCTCCCGGATATCACGGAGTGCCGCGAGCAGATCGGTATAAAACGGCTCCTGGTGAGGATCGTCTGCAAACGCCAGGTAGTAGATGGGTATCCACTCTTCTCTGGCGAGGTCTTCGTAGAGGTAGAGCTGGCGGTCGGCCGCCTTTGCGCCGGTGTAGGCTGCCGGATCGGGCTCGATCCGGATCGTCTCCTCCCCGCCCTCGAAGGGGAAGGTGTAGACCAGCGCACCCATTGGGGGCGCCCCATCGATCGGCACGATGGCCGGCGGGACGACAGGGGGATGGAGAAGGCCGCCCATACACCCGGCCGTGAGGATCACGACGGCGAGGGCGAGGGCGGTGAAGATTCGGTGCAGCATGGGATTCGGGTGAAATCTGGCAGGTCGGTAGTGAGGGCGGCGAGAAACCCGGGGCATACCATCATCCCCGGCATTTACATCTCCCCTTCTGTTGTCGGCGGGAGTATTTATGCGGTGCCCAGGAGAGATGGCATCGTCCAGTCCACCGCTCACTTTCGCCATACGGCGGATATGTTGAAGAGCGGCAAGGTCAAACCCTGACCGGGAGAATGGCATACCCGTTCAATCAAGGATGGAGGCCGGTTCCGGGTTCCCGGTCGCCCTTCATCTGCCGCTCTGAGGATGAGGAGGCACGGAGACTCCGGGATAGCCTCATTGCCGGGTGCCGGGGACAGGCGATCGAGGATCTCTTCTGCGGCCGCGAGGTGGCATGCCCTTCCGGGGCGTGCTATGCCATAGAGTCCCAGAGCCCTATGAACCTTGATGCCCGGGATCCGCTCCGGGCGGCATCCGCTCTTCTTGGCGACCTCACCCTGATCCGCGGCATCGGTGAGGCGACACGACGGCGCCTGGAGGGGCAGGGCTGCCGGACGATCGCCGATCTTGCAGGCGAACCGCGTTACTGCCGGGATGCGGCCCGGCTGCTTGACTCGATAGAAAAAGGGGATACCCGCGATCTCACGGAGCAGATCGGGCGGCGGCGACAGAGCGACCCGCTCATCCTTGAGGCCAGCCGGTTCCATGCACCCGAAGATCTCGTCTTCCTCGATATCGAGACGATGGGGCTCTTCTCGCGGCCGATCATCCTCATCGGCCTTGCCCGGGTGAGCGGGGGTTCGATCGCCGTCCGGCAGTA
>JAAZGM010000148.1 GCA_012511245.1 Methanomicrobiales archaeon
ACCCATGAATATTCCCATCGCCCAGCCATCCATCGGGAACGAGGAGAGCGAGGCCGTTCTTGCCGTCCTTGCCTCCGGCATGATCGCCCAGGGTCCGGTCACCGCCGCCTTTGAAGAAGAGTTCGCCGCATACTGCGGTGTTCCTCACGCCGTCGCCGTCTCAAACGGGACCACCGCCCTCCACGCGGCGCTCCTCGCCGCCGGAGTTGGGCCGGGCGATGAGGTGATCGTCCCGGCCTTCACCTTCTTTGCGACCGCTTCCTCGGTCTCGATGTGCGGAGCGGTGCCCGTCTTCGCCGATGTCGATGCCGCGACCGCAACGATCGATCCTGCCGATATCCTTGCAAAAGTCACTCCGAAGACGAAGGCCGTTGTTGCCGTCCACCTCTACGGCCAGCCCTGTGACGCCGGAGCTGTCAGGGATCTCTGCGACGATAAGAATCTCACCTTCATCGAGGATGCCGCCCAGTCTCACGGTGCCGCCTACCGGGGGCAGAAGACCGGCAGCCTCGGCGACCTCGCCTGCTTCTCCTTCTACGCCACAAAGAACCTGGCCACCGGGGAGGGCGGGATGGTGACGACAACATCGGATGAGTATGATGCTCACCTCCGCCGGATCATCAACCACGGTCAGAGCGAGAAGTATCTCCATACCGAGCTCGGCTACAACTACCGGATGACCGACATGAGTGCCGCAATCGGTCGGGTGCAGCTTGCAAAACTTGATGGTTTCAACCGCCGCCGGCAGGAGAACGCTGCATATTATGGTGCCCACATCACGGCGCCCGGGCTCGTGCTGCCGTCGGTCGCCCCCGGCCGGACCCATGTCTGGCACCAGTACTCTCTCCGGGTCACCGATACATTCCCCCTCTCACGGGACGATCTTATGACCTACCTCCGCGAGCGCGGGATCGGATGCGCCGTCCACTATCCCGTAGCCCTCTCCCGGCAGCCCTTCTACGCCGGGGCAACAGCCTGCCCGGTTGCGGAAGCGCTCGCGGCCTCGGTCCTCTCGATCCCGGTTCACCCAAACGTCACCGACGAGGAACGGGCCTACATCGCCGGGACGATCAACGGGGTGGTCTGATGGATGCGGGCGTCATCGGCACCGGCGTCATGGGCAGAAACCACGTCCGGGTCTACTCTGAACTCAAAGAGGTCGGGACAACCTACATCTACGACCTGAACACGAAGGCCGCCGAGGAGGTTGCTGCGGCGACCGGCGCGGAGGTCTGCCGCTCGATGGAGGAGTTCCTCGCTAAGACCGAGTGCGTCTCGATCTGTGTGCCGACGCCGTACCACTTCAGGACTGCTGAACAGGTCATCGCTGCAGGGGTACACGCCCTGATCGAGAAGCCTTTCTGCCTCACCGTGGGCGAGTGTGAGCGGGCTCTCGGGCTGATCCCGGAGGGGTTGACGGTCGGCATCGGGCATATCGAGCGGTTCAACCCGGTTGTCACCGAGGTTGCGCGGATCGTGCGGGATCCCCTCTACGTCTCCTTCCACCGCCATAACCCGGCGTCGGCACGGGTGAGCGGGAGCTCGGTCGTCGAGGACCTTATGATCCACGACATTGACATCGCCTTCAACGTCCTCTTCCCCGGCCGGGATTACACCGTCAATGCAAGCGGCACCGGGGACATCGCTGCAGCGCTTGCGACCGTCGGACGAACGCCGGTCTACCTCTCTGCCTCCCGGAAGGCCTCAAAGAAGGTCCGGTCGATCTACATCGAGGAGGAGGACCGGACGATCGAAGGTGACTTCATGACCCAGGAGGTCTACGTATACAGAAAGCCCGAGACCTACGGCCAGGAGAACGGCCTCTACCGCCAGGAGAACATCATCGAGAAACTTCTGGTGAACAAGGTCGAGCCGCTGAAGATCGAGCTTGCGACGTTCGTCCGGGCCGCCCGTGATGGGAAGCCCTTCCCGGTGACGCCGGAACAGGGGCTTGCAAACGTCCGGATCTGCGATGCCGTCTACCGGAGGCTTCTGGTATGAAAGTCCTCTCGATCGTCGGTGCCCGCCCCCAGTTCATCAAGTGTGCCCCGGTCTCGCGGGAGCTCCGGAGGCTCCACGATGAGGTTCTCGTCCACACCGGTCAGCACTATGACTATGGGCTGTCTGAGGTCTTCTTCCGCGATCTCGGGATCCCGGCACCCGATCACCACCTTGAGATAGGAT
>JAAZGM010000149.1 GCA_012511245.1 Methanomicrobiales archaeon
CCAGGCAGACGATCGTGAGGTTCTCCGGCGCCTCCGCCGCCACCACCGGGAGGACGGCGGTCCCGAGCAGGGACCCGTCGCCGTCGAGGACGACGATATCCCGATCGGTTTCAAGCGCAAGCCCGAGACCGATCGGCGTCGCCTGGGTGTAACTCCCGAGCATGTAGAAGTTCAGGTCCCGATCTCGGGCGGCATAGAGCTCCTTTGAGGGGACCCCGATGTTCGCGACGACCGCTTCCTCGTCCAGAGCAGCCGCGATCACCCGAATAGCATCGTTCCGGGTCATCACCAGGTCGCGGAACGCCCGCCGGTACTCGAGCACCGACTCGCGGGCTCGGGGTGGGAAAACTTGCTCCGCCGGGCAGGCCTCCTCAACCCCCTCCCAGAACGAGGGGAGGATCAGCCCCACATGCGGCCGCATGTTGTCGTAGGCGTCGGAGACGACCGTATCGATCAACCCCTCGTCCTCGGGACCGTGGATGATGGTATACGGGATCCCGAGCGCCGCGAGAACCTCCGGGATCGCCCGGTTGAAGGGTACCTGGGCCGGGATCGCCTCCCGGTAGAACCCCCGCCAGCTCGCGAGGATAGGAAGCGGGAGGCCGAACGTGACGGTGATGGACATGATCGCGTTCAGGGAGTTCCCGAGCCCCGAACTCTGCATATGGAGCACCGATCGTGCCCCCGCCATCGCGAGTCCGGCCGAGATCCCGATGCCGTCCTCCTCCCGGGTGAGGTTCACCGCACGGAACCGCTCCGGGATGAGGGCGCAGAGGTCCCGTGTCCGGTCGCAGGGGAGACTCACCACGGTATCGACGCCGAGGGCGGCGAGGCGGTCGAGAACACAGCCTTCACGCACGGACAGTCACCCCCTGCTTCGCGAGCCAGCCGAGGACGGTGTCCCGGACATCCCCCTCGAAGGCCTCACCAGCCCGGACCTGTAGGTAAGGCTCGACCGGGTAGCGGTCGAGATCTTCGGCCGCACGTTCGTAGCCGCCGCCGGTCACGTTCAGGAGGATGTGCTCGTCCGGTTCGACGAACCCCTCCTCCACCGCCCGGATGAGCGATGCGACCGCGACGGCCGCCGCCGGGTCGAGATCGATCTCCTCGGTATCGGTAAAGAACCGCCCGGCACTCCGTGCATCCTCGTTAGAGACCGCATACATCCTCCCACCGGAAGCCGCGAGCGCATCGTAGACCCCGCCCCGGACACCCCAGGGCGGGTGGCGGTTTGTGAGAACATCGGCAGAGACCCGGGCGATCGATGCCCCGGCCTCAGGCATATCCTCGACCACGATATCTCGCCGTCCCGCCTCCCAGGCCCTGACCATCGGGACGAAGGGGAGGTTCTGGGAGAGGTGGAGGGCCGGGAGGCGGGAGCCGAATCGACCGTCGGCGATGAGCCGTTCGGCCGCTTCCCATGCGGCGATCGCTCCGGTCCCGCTCCCGACCGCCTGGAAATAAGCATCGGGGAGCCTCCCGGCGGCAAGTGTCCCATCCAGCATCACCGTCCCCATCCCGTCCCGGCGGGCGACGTTCTTCGCCCCACCCTCGGGGACGATCCCCGGTAGCGAACAGATCTCCCGCCCAAACGCGATCGAGTCCGAGTAGTCGCCGTCGGCCGTGATGAGGCAGACGTTCGGGGAAGGAACGGTTGTCCAGAGCCGGTCGGCGGCAGATGCCGGGACGACCACCACGACCGGGGCCCCGGTCAGGGCCGATACCTGGCAGAATGCCCGACCGGTGTTTCCCGCAGACGAGACCTGGAGAACTCCCGCACCCTTCTCCCGGAGGCGAAGCACCGTCGGTTGCGCTTCGAGCTCCTTGAACGAACAGGTTTCCATCCGCCCGCCCCGCTCGGGCCAGTAGCCCGAGAAGGTGATGGTGAGGTGGGAGAGCCCGAGTTCCCGGGCAAGACCGACACTTTCATAGGAGACCGCTCCGGCATCGATCCTGAGGTGGCCCTCGATGGGGAGCCAGCCCTTGTAGCGAAAGATCCCGGGGAGATTCTGGAGAGTGAGCCGCCGATCTCTGTAGACTGTTCGGAGGAGGGCATCGCACCCTGAGGGGCAGTCGAGGGTGTAGCGGTCGGAGAACGACCGGCCGCATCCCGGGCAGGAGAGGAGGTACTTCTCCTTCACCATTCCCCACCCCCGGTAAGGGTGAACCGGCCGTCGAGAACTCGCTCTTTTAAGTCCCGGCAGAGGTCTTCCGCAAGCGTCCGGCCCGACTGGCGGAGCGTGATCGGGACGCGCCGTCCCCGGACCCGGAGCGAGCCCTCGCCGGCCGAAAATGCGTTGTTCGGGCAAGCCGTAAGGCAGGCGGTGCAGGCGAGACAGCGGTCGCGGTCGATCCCGGTCTCGCGGGAGAACGCCCCCGTCGGACAGATTGCAGCAACAGCGCAGGCCGAACACTCCTCGCACCACTCGGGATGGTAGGTCACCTCCCGGTCGGGCTGTTGCCAGACGTCGGCGTAGGTCGCTTCCCCGAGGACGGTCCGGGTGTTGATATCGGCGACCGGGAGGAGGATCTCCTCGTCGAGAACGCGGAGCCCCGCCACCTGCCGGTCGTCCAGGATCGGGATCGCGACGCTGAGGCTCGTGATGCACTCCGGCCCCGCAGAGGTCCTGAATCCTCCCATATAACGGGGCTGCATCCCGGCTATATCACCGATGACCGTGAGGTTCGGTCGTTCAGGCGTGCTCCGGGTCCCCTCGCCGGTCACGAGCCCGGCCGATCCGTTCAGGAGAACCGGTGTCCCGGCACCGATAGCGAGCCCGAAGGGGTCGTTCTCGAGGGGATTGATCTCGCCGCACCCGCTGACCGAGGCCTCCCGGCAGGGCCCCTGGAGCCCCGTGACCGAGAAGATCGTCGTCATCCGGCTCGGCTGGCGGTTGATGTAAGCGGTGTAGTTCCGATACGCGC
>JAAZGM010000021.1 GCA_012511245.1 Methanomicrobiales archaeon
AACTTCTCGGTACGCGTCTGCAAGCGTGGATCGCGGGAATAGTGTACCTCTATCCGATGGACGTGTGAGGCCATGTATATATATGGGCGGGATCGGGAGAAAAGAGCTGCGATGGGGTGGGGGTGGAGGGTGGGAACGTCGTGCTGGTTGCAACTGGTGTTCAGGGCATACGGGACGTCGTTGAGCAACCAATGGGTGTCATCACGTTGGGGTCGGTCTGTCAAGCATCATTGGCAGGAGGCATGTTCCGGGTAACCACCTGAGATCGCCATCGGAAAATTTGTTGATATAACCAGATGCAAGGAACCAGGAGTAATACTCCGATCAACCGGAGATCCCAAAAACACCCGAAACCCGGGAGCCCAATCTAGTTTGATCTAGAGTTCTACAAGAAACACAGTGCGGTGGAGGGGTTCTTCAGCCGGATTGAAGCGTTTAAAAAGATTGCTCTACGATATGAACCGTGTGAACACTCATTCTTGGGACTGATTCATCTGGCGCGCAGCATTATGAACGTGAGATAATGGAAAAAATCTCTTTACTCCCTCACCACGAGTTCTTACGATAGTATGCAGGATTCACCTCTTCAGCCTCCCCTTCTTCATTTTTCTGCAATGCACGTTTTAGATACCTTATCTTCTCGATGAGCTCCCTTTCTTTATCAGTGCTATAGATTTCCGTTTGTAGTTTGAACTCTAAATGTTCGATTTGTTTTCGAAGTTCGACGTTTGATTGCTTATTAAATTCTCTTTTAGATTTTTCTCGGGATTTATATTCTGGTCTCGTCTTTTTGGCTTGTTCATACTTTTGTATTTGCTCCCCTTGTGCCTGTACTACTTGCTTCAATTCATCCACCTCTTCCTGAAGGAGAGTGTATTTGAGGTCACTGATCTCAAACCGTGTCCTGTACTCCTTCTCAGCGCCCATCACAAGGGTGTCAAGGTCATGCTGAAGAGCGTTGATCTGCTCCATAATCGCTTCTTTCGTCTGTAATTCTGCCATATGTCACCATTCAAAATATAGAACGATCGGGATTCACTTACCAACCACTATCTTTGCATTCAACTTCCGTGCGGGTTCTCGTGCAGCACGGACCTCTTCCCAGGTCCTGACAACAATATATCTCTCCTTTCCCTTTCTGAAGAGCGGGAACGGTACATCCTTCTGAACCTCCTCCTTTGACCCCTCGAGGAGGTGAGGCGGAATAACCTTCTGCTTCAGAGTGACCTGCCTGAACGCCTTCTGGGAGTCACTCGCCCGGATTTTATCGATTTCCTTGTGGCTAATTGAATATTTCAGTACCTTATCGCAGGAATCCGGCCTGAACGCAGGGAGGAACCTTTCCTCTTTCGGACTGACGGTAAGGGGGGCAAGGGATGTGCCGTCCTTTGAGAGTTGCAGAATCGATCCATCCACCATAGCAGGTGTCACCCGATCCACCAAGTTCCAGGCACAGACGCCCCTCCAGCCATCTGCAATTCTCATGATAGTATCAAGAGCACTCCCTTCAAGGGGCATCGCCGTCTCAAACCCGGTTTCAAGACCGAGTGCCGTCATGTTCGCGGTCATGATCAGACCAGTATGACCATCGGCGATCACGCACTTTGCGTGGAATCGCGGATGCCCAAAGACCCTGGCTCCGGCCTGAACGCAATCGCGGAGTGCCGTGGTATTCCTGGGGGTCGGCCGGGTGAGGACTGTCACCTCAACCCCCCGCTTGCGGGCATCCAGTATCGCAGTATGAATCGATCCGCCATCAAATGACCACGCTGTAAGGATCAGGTCGCTCGTAGCATTCTGAATGATGTTGAGCACCCGCTCCTCTAGAGAACGCACATCTCCCACCGTCGCCGGCAGGGTGAGATTCCCGAGGCTGACCGATGCAGGGATCTCTTTCTTCACGCCTCTCAGTTCTCCCTTCTCCAGAAGCTCGTGGTCAGCCATGTTCCAGAACCCACGAAGGAAGTGGGCAAAGAATGACCGCACCTCTGAGGGGGTAAGGGTGAGCGCCACCTCAATGTTCGACCCGGACATGGGGTCCACGGTGGCATTACAGGTCATCATTATCCCCGAGGCATCGGTGGAGCGGGGATCGACCAGAACATATTTCGCATGGAAACTCTCAGACGTCCTTACCAGTACCTTGCCGGCGAACCGATCGAGGAGTGCGATGTGATCCTTGATCCGCTCCCGCTCGAAGTCGATAAGGTCATCATCGGCCTTCTTAAGGTCATCTTCCCGCGCAGTGAGGACGAAGACTGCGATGCCCCGGTCTGCAGCCTCAAGGAGGGCATCGGTCATCCGACTCTCCTGTATAAGGAAGGACGAGACGCACACCATCTCCTCCGCCCCTCTGATCATGGCTTCAATCGCCGTGAAGAGGGCACCATCTTTCGAAGGGATGATAACCTGTCGTTCTCCTGATTGGTGAACAGTTTTCTCTGTGATATAGGGTGAATTACCACTGCTCTGCGAGAGGTTCACCCAGCAGGTCCCGAGATCCTCTGTAGAAAGATCAAAAGTCTCCTGTAGCGGTTCGGCAAGTGAAGCGGTGATATCGCCTGCGAATCTCTCAGTCATCTCACATCCCCTCCGGGAAGGTCAGCAACGCCGGTGCCGTGACAAACCAGTACTTATCTGGATCTGCCTCTCTTCGCTCTTTCACGATAACTCTCATCTCCTGATAGGTTGGAAGCCGGGATTTCACCTGCTCCGGGTCAAATCTCTCTGAAAATCGCGCTGCTTCTCTGTCGCAGAGTTGATTGTAAGATATCTCATCGGTATAGGCGGTGATCCCATTGATGAGGCGGTCCCGTGCCCAGTTGCCTGCATCCTCAAGTGTTCGGGGAAGAAGTGGAAGATCGCTGACTGTCACATCCTCAAACCGGCCGAATCCCTGAATCTCAGGGGTGCGAACGGTAGTTGTCCTCCGCATGCTGTTGATCTCGGATGGATTGTCCTTTACCTCCTCATAGGAGACAAGGAGAGCGGGAGCACTCCCACACTCTACAAAGTCATACTGTTTCTCGCGGAAGAGGCACTTCATGAGATCCATGAGTGTCAGGTTGAAGGTCGTCTCGGCTACGGTCTTCCTCTCTTTCTTACCATCGGTCTTGATCACCGCCATCTCAGGGGTGGATCTCAGAGAACACCGCAGGTTTACAGAAACCCTACCCTCCGGCTGAATCGGATTGACGTTCTCGTCGATGTCGGTGATCTGAATGATTTCACGGTCCTGGGCCGCAAGGGTGATTACTCTGGGGGTCGCCCTTCTGAGATCATCAAGCCACGCGGGGGTGTTCCTCTCCTGATTCTGGCTCTTACCCAGATTTTTGCCTCCGTTCCGGGATGATTTAGTGATCCTGTCAAACTCCTGTCGTCTATTTTTTCCTCCTTCCTTTGGCCGGCAAGCGATAATCGGTTCGGCAAAGAGGGGGTCTGTGGTTCCAGTGAGGACAAATACGCCCCTCTCAGGCACAGGAACCTGGCCTTCCAGAAGAGCTCTCCTCCCGGTTTCAGTTAATTCGTAGTGTACTTTGTCAGAAGTTTCGTTCTGATTTTGCTGAGGTTCAAGAATCCCGAGTGTTACCAGTTCTGAAGCAACATCTCGGAGTAATTCTGGCAGCATTTCACTAGAACTAAATATTTGCATGCCGAGAGGGCCGAGTGTATATGTATATGTGGCCCCCATCCCAAAACCGTAAAATCTTCTTCGGTTCAGGATTTGAAGTTCGGATAACCTCTCACGAAGTTCTTCGTCAACTTGATCATACTGATCATTGTGGAAGAGTTCTCTAATCCTTTCCCCCCTCTCAGTAAGGCGATACTGGGGATAAGTGAAGATATGCTCATGCACCACAGCTCTCTTTCCAATCAGCCGATACTTAACCATCACTTCAAGAAGACGACTGCCTCGCGGGTCTTCTGCATTGACTTTGAACAATCTGGTATTGACCAGCTCCTTTGTGATCCCTCCCTCTTTCGACAGCGCAAGGACCGGAAGCAGAAACTTATACTCGTCCTTGAATCTCCCGACATCCATCAGCGCTTCATATGATTCGACGTTAGTACTCCGTTTCAATGTAATATCCTTCATTTTTATCGCTTCCCATAGTAGATCGGCCCTTTTGCACTCTCTGTAGCAAGTGCCTTGAGGAACGACTCTTCCGATGCCTCAAAATTTTTCAAGTCACCAAACATCACCAGTTGATAGCGTGCCCGCGTCGCAGCGACGTTGAGCCGATTTCTATTATTCAGAAATCCCACGCCTTTCCATTTCGGCCGTACAAAGGAGAGGAAGACTACATCCGCCTCATGGCCCTGAAACCGGTCAACCGTGCAGATGTCCACCTTCACGTGCGAGGTAGGCATCTCAAACCCGGAATAGATTCCTCTTCGGTGGGAGAAGCTCTCCAGAGACTCCATGATCTGCCGGGTCTGTCCATTATAGAACGAGAGAAACGCCACTGACCAGAGTCCATCATCATCGCCTAGGTTCGGGTGGTTCTTTGCCCACTCAATGAATCTCTCGAACTCCTCTTTCATCGCCGCCACCTCTTTGAGATTGAACCAGGTGCGTTCAGAGCAGACCCCTTTCCGTGAAGGGCGGATATCCATCCAGATACAGCGAGAACCATACCGATCGTACTCCCATGCCCTCTTTTCCTTCATCCCGTCTCGCCCTCCTGCATCGTTCAGCGCCTGCCCTTCGTAGACGTATTCTCGTGGGAGCAGGGAGATGTCAGGATCCATCCTGTGTTGGCATGAGAGAAGCGTATGGCGCAACGCCAGAACATTGGCAGGCAGGCCAGAATACAGAGCAATCTGATCGGCTCCTCTGACCATTCTCCTGGTCTCAAAACCCTGCTGCAGAAGCTCCAGGACCGAGGGGAGGGCAATCCGCCGAATTGTCTCGATGTCATCGATGACAATCTCGTTTCGCGGTTTCTTTGCCTCCACGCCATCTCGCTCGAAATACGGCACAAGCATCATGATCTCTTGATGGAGAGCCTGACGTTTATCTGGAATATTTTTCAGTTCGTGCATCCGCCCTATCCGCCAGCAGATTTCGTTCTCCCAGGACTGGCTCTTATGAGGGTGTGCCCCAAATCCTCCCATGCGCCGACTATATTCTTGCGAGAATAGATCGCGAAGTGACCTGTCATCACACTGAATATCGGGGGGAAGATAGGGCTCGATCTCTCTGAGGAGCGACTGCTTTGTGACGATAAGATTCGAGGCAAGGAGGTTGCACTTATCAACATCGGTCCGTGGGGGCTCGGGAACTGTCGCGACGATAATTCCGGTCGGATCCAGTTTCTCTGCTTGGCGTGCCCGGTTCAACCCCTCGACCTGAAGGCGTGCGAGATGAGCGCATTCCTCAACCTCTTCATCTGTTACCCTTAACAGAAGGGCACTCCCTTTCGGACGGGAGTACCGGGAGGCAAGGTATGCGGCACAGCAGATCTCACGGTCTTCCTCTCCATGCTCAAAAAATGTTCGGGCGGACCGAAGATTCTCTTCAATGGGCGTCTGATCGACGTATGGAGAGAGCTGGCGCACATCCCCGGAGAGGATCCACCGTCTCCCATACAGGGCGGGAACGAGAAACTCTTGGAATGTCGTCTTGGAGGCCTCATCGAGAATGACATAGTCGAAGAGTGCCTCTGATGTATGTCCAGCACCTTTGATGATTGGCGCCCTCAGGATTCCGAGGGTCGTGCCGCAGATGAGGTTCGCGGTACTCAGGAGGAGCGTTTCGATTTGCCTCCTCCCCTCCGCCGGATCGTCATGGAGTGTGTGGTAGAGCCTCTCCTGTGATGGGGTCTGCTCCTTTCGACTGATTACAGAAGATAATCCCTTGAGTATCCTCTGTCGTTCAGTTTCGGGAAAGTTTCCAAGGCAGAAGGGTTTGACCAAGTCAGAAACATTGTCCTCATCCCCGATCCTGAGAGGAATGATACCACAGGCCTCTTTCAGATTCGTTTTCCCACTGGGTGTTTCGACCATGGTTGTGATAAGCCGTTCGAGGACATTATCCACAGCCACGTGGGTCGAGGCCACCATCAGTACGCGTCCGTCTTTCCCAATGACCTGGGCTATTAACTCCAGTAGGGCGGTTGTCTTCCCGGAACCGGGGGGCCCTTCAAGAAATGCAAAATCGGGCGTCCCGAGCGCTTTCTGAACAAAATCTCGCTGTTCACCTGTTCCATCGAGGTTCTCATTGGTGAGCACGAACCACTGTTTCGGGTTGGCAATAGGTCTCAAATCACCCCACGTAAAGTCCCGCTCCTGGCGCACCAGGTTGATCAGTGGGAGGTGGTGTTTCAGAGGCGAGATTGCGAGGTCTTCGATTGCTTGCCGCTGCCGATTCAGAGTATAGGTGTTGTACCTAACAGTGAAGGATCCATTTGCTGGTATTTTATCGACAATAAGTTTCGATTCGCGGCGGACGAGATTTCTGAGAATCTTAATCCTATCTTTCCCACTTTGCAGGTCATTTGCCTCGGAAAGAAAGTCGAGTGCATCCTCCTCCTCGTCCTCTCTGACGTCCTGTGGCTCGATATCGGAGAGAACAGCGGACCTTACCTTGAGGGTGAACGGGATGACTTGTCCCTTGAAATGGGCAAAAATAGTCCGGGCAACCCTGTTCTCCTCGAAGGAGACTTCATTTTTGTTTGCTTTTATCGATTCCTCAGGAAGAGGATCTTTGCCCTCCGGGTCAAAGGAGAGGAAGTCCGCTTCAAAGGGGCCGCGTCGTTCATCGGCATTCCCCGGTTCCAGCGATCCCTTGGCCGAATGGACGCGGAAGGTGAAGGTGTAACTCTTCCGGGACATTCTTCGTTCTGCATTTTCGAGGTAGTACTTGAATTCTCCCAGCCGTTGCACTACTCTTGCTTGAACAGTTTCCGGGGTCCCTAGGCCGAGGTTCTGATAGTAGAGGTTGTTCCACTCCTCCCCACCGTTGGATGTATTGCCCGAACCTGAGATCATCTCTCTTCGCCCCCCGCACGTATCTGCGCCTCCACCTCTTTAGCGTCCACGCAGGCCGCCAGGCGCTCAAAGAGGTCTATCTCAACGACCTCGTTCCTCCCGTTGTTCAGGACATAGTGGGCCGGGAGCCCCTTCATGAGAGCGACCAGCGCCATCGCAACGACCATCAGGTTCGTTCCCCCGGTGAGGGCCACGACAAACTCCGTTCTCTCGGATCTGGAATGGATATGGTAGGCGTCGAGGATCCGTGCCATCATCCGCTCAAGCGCGTCCTGCCCGAAGGGCTCGAGGTTGATCACCTCAGAGATCACAACCCCCTCATCCCGCAAACTCTGAATGAACGGAAGGTTCTCCTCCTCAAGTTCCACTGAGGTGAATATCACAACATCTCGGATACTGTAATGCTCAATGACGGCACGAATGTGCTCTTTCGCATGACCAAGGAGGAAAAAGTGGAGGGGAGGGACTCCCGTGTCAATACTCATAGATCCCTCCACGGGCGCTGTATTTCTCAATGTTGAGTATGCGCGGCAGGTTCTGCGGCTGGACGGATGCTAGGGGAACCTCTGGTGCAGCCACGTGCGTGTTCTGGTAGATGTTCCCTGACGGGGCCAGCATGAGGTACGAATCGATCATGGTGTCGGCACTTTCAAAGACCGGTGCAAAACCGTTGTGCAGGCGAATATCCATATGGCGTTCTTTGAATGCCTCGAATGCACGATCCGATATAGACAGATTTTCGACTGCGTGGTCGTTCTGTCCCTTCACATGCAAAAATTGGAATACTTTCCACCGGTCTGGAGAAAAGGTGGCTATTAACTGGTGCATATCCTCACTGGCTGTCATCTGGGTCACAGTGGTGTTAACCTTTAATCTTATACCTGCATTTCGAATTAGATGTGATAGATGAACTGCATGGCTGACATGGCGGCCATATCCCCGCCCAAGTGCCTTTTCAACGTCGTTAGAGGCCGAATCTACTGAGAGTCCCATCCAGTCGAGGTAAGGAGAGAGGCGGTCAATCACTTCAGTGGTTACCAGTGATCCATTGGTGGTGATGCTCGTTGTCAATCCATACTCCTTCGCGAGCTTCACCAGGTCAAAGATCAAAGGACTGCAGAAGGGCTCTCCCCCGACAAAGTTGATCTTTTGAATGCCAAGTCGTCGGAGGTGATGGAAGACATCTGCTGCCGTCTGAAGCGAGGTCAGTTCACCCTGATTCTTCTGTGTGCAACAAAAGGTGCAGTGATAGTTGCATTTCGAGGTGAAATGCCAGTTAACCGATTTCACCTGAATTATGGTTCCATCGCCGATTGATGGTTGGTTCCATCCTTGTGCTGGAGAATCCATACATCCAGATTGGAACGTCAATATTATGTATCTTAATATGGATAATCAAATTATAATGTTGAATGTCCATGTCCTGACCCCAGGAGCGAACGTCTTCAATGTCTACCTGAAGATATCCAGAAGTTATTCGATCTCTGAGATTATCCTGCTCAAAGAGGAAGATGCTGTCGGTGATATCGAGGAGAGTATTGCTGAAACTGAGAAGGACTGTGAGAAAAGAGAAATACCCTGTATTATTGTCACCTTCCAGAAAAATGACTATGAAGATCTTCTGGAGAAGATTCTCAACATCCGGAGGCAGTACCAGAAGAGGGAGGAGCCATTCAAGTTGTACTTCAATATCACAGCCGGCCGGAAGGATGTGGCCATTATGGCATTCATGGGTTCTTTATGGGTGGATGGCATCGGGTATTACCTGACAAGAGAGATGGATGAACCTATTGTGTTTCCGGTGCCGAAGGTATCCCTGGCCCAGCTTGAGCAGAACCAGCTGCACCGCAAGATCCTCGAACTCTTGTCTGAGAAGAGCGGTGAGATCTTTTCTCAGAGCGATTTGAGGCGAAAAATTGGAGTGAATCCAAATAATCATAAAGACCTGTCTGCGCAGACACTATCTTCATCCATCAGTGCTCTTGAGGGGTATGGCCTTCTGAAAAAGCAGCAGGAGGGGCGAGAGACGCAGATAACGATCACTCTTTCTGGGAGACTTGCTCATTCGATGCTATACGAATAAAGAGACGGTGATGCGGAATGAGAGTTCTTCACAATAAGAGGGTCTCTAATGTTCTGTGTCGGTGAACTAAAAGATGCCTATCTACAGGAGTATGTTGCCCCCAGACCGCCTTTTTTTCGAACAATGAACACTCGTGCTTGTTGAATGGACTGAAGACGGTGTCCCCAATGCCAGAGTTGTTAGACCGGTGCGGGCATATCTGGGGCGTAGTGGGATGATCTACAGCCCCGCCTGATGTCATTTGCAACGGCACCATGGATGAAAGTCACATAACCACGAATTGAAGGCTACTTCTGATTCTGAGATTAATGACACATCAATGTTTTTCAGCTTGGTCATCTACGAACCGACCGCACTGGATGCAGTACCAGCCCATAGGATCAAGCATCTGCGCGCCACCGATCACTGGTCATATGTATGCCCGGTTCATTGCAGTACCACATCTGGAGTTAGGGTACCAGAGAGATCGAGCGTGACTCATAATAGTATACTATTTTTGCAGGAGGGGCACATAAAGAACACTCAATTTTAGTCTTTGTTTGTAAAAAGGGCTTTGTACAAAAGGAATAGAGCCCCAGCCGTGATTTGAACACGGGACCTGCTGATTACAAGTCAGCCGCTCTGCCAGCTAAGCCACTGAGGCATACCTTATATCGTAGGCAGTCTGCAGTAAAAAAGGTGGCGCCGGTTCACCTCACTCTTCCCCGGCATCCCCCGGCCGATCACCATACTGCCACATGGTCTCCCCGCCATACTGTATCCGCCGGACCCTATGATACGGGATACACGCAACGTGCGTCCCGGCATCCACCTCCAGGTACTGCGCATCGAGTGCGACGACCCGGTCGCCCTGGAGTGTCGAACGATCGCCGGGCGCCCCCCTGTCGACGTACTCGACCTCGACCTGTGAGAAATCGTAGCCAGGGTCATGATAGAGCCGGAGCAGCAGCCGGCGGCTCGTCCGCATGGTGCGAGACGTTCGCCCCGGCGGATCATAAATGTGCCGCCGTCCGTCCGGAGCACCGCCCACTCTTCCGGCGAACCGGCGCCGTGAGGGAGAGGTCTGCAACGTTCATAACAAAGAAGCACAGATGTACCAGAAGAATGTCGCATCTCACCGTCGATCTCGGAGGCCGGCCCGGCCTCGACTGCCGGGGATTCTGTTCGTACTGCTACTTCAAACACGTCAAGGAGACGACGGCGTTCGGCTGCAAATACTGCCTCCCCTTCCAGAAAGGCTGCGACTACTGCACCCGGGGCGTGCGGGAAGGATATACGGGGTTCAAGAGCCTCCGCACAGTCGCCGACGAGACGCTTGGAAACCTCCAGGTGATGAGCGACGACGTCGACCGGATCACCATCAGCGGCGGCGGAGACCCGAGCTGCTACCTGGAGTTTGCCGACCTCGTCGACCTCCTCGGCAGCATGGAGGTACCGCTCCACATCGGCTACACAAGCGGCAAGGGGTTCGACGATCCGGCCATCGCCGACCACCTCATCGCAAACGGCCTCTCCGAGATCTCCTACACCATCTTCGCCGCCGACCCTGATCTCCGGCGGCGGTGGATGCACGACCCGACGCCGGAAGCCTCGCTCGCGGTCCTCGATCGGCTCTGCGGCGCGATCGATGCCTACGCCGCGGCGGTCATCATACCCGGCGTGAACGACGGTGAGGCCCTCGAAGAGACCTGCGCGTGGCTTGAGGAGCGCGGCGCAAAAGGGCTGATCCTGATGCGGTTTGCGAACCGGACTGACCAGGGGCTGATCCTCGGTAACGCACCCATCATCGAGGGGCAGCAGGTCCATACCGTCGACGAGTTCCACGAGATGGTGACCGACCTCAACAACCGGTTCTCGATGAAGATCAGCGGGACGCCGCTCGGCGATCCCTCGATAGGCTCGCCGTTTGCAATCCTCCACGAACCCGATCTCCTGAAGAAACTCCCCCGCGTCCGGAAGCGCGCGACGGTGCTCACCGGGAGCATTGCCGCCCCCTTCATCCAGAGGGTTCTCTCCATCCGCGGCGCGATACCGCGGGTCATCGCGGTCAGAAAGGAGATCGCCTGCCTCATCACCGCCGACGACCTCGTCGGGGTGAACCTCTCAAGACTTGAGGATGTCGTGATCATACCCGGCCGGGCGTTCGTCCACGATGCCGAGGCGACCCGGATCCTCTCCGCCGACGGCGTCGACCGCGAGGTGGTGCGCGGCCCGGAGATGCTGACGGCCGATGCAGAGATGAGCATGGGCATGACCCGGACCGAGGTACTCCAGAAGGAGATGGACGGGTTTGCGGCCCTGATCAACACGATCAACCAGTACGGCCGGTAAGGCCCCGGTGCGGGTTGTCGATGAATCGCTCGATGATCCACTCGTTTCGGACCTCCGGGTGGAAGAGGAGGCCGTAGAGAGGGAGCGAGCGGTGCCGGATCGCCTGAACGCACCGCTCAGAGGCGGCGAGCGCCACGAATCCGTCGGGAACCTGCACGGCGTGTTCATGCACTGTGTAGGCGGAGAACACCTCTCTTCCACCAAAGAGCGGGTCGGGCGCGAGCATCCTGATCTCGGTCATCCCGATCTCGCAGCACGGTTCGCTGCCGCCGCCGAACGCCGCAGCAAGTGCCCTCATACCGGAAGATATGCCGAGCACCGGGCGCTCAAACGCCGTGAGCCACCGGAACAGTTCCGGGCGCTCCATATATCCTGTATCCCTCAACGCCGTGCCGCAGAGGATCACCGCATCCGCACCCTCACGTTCCGGTGCGCCGATGGCGGTATGGTGCCGGGTCGTAAACGGCACTCCTGCCTCCCGGAGAATCCGCTCGACCGGCGCAACGAACTCGGCCCGTGAGAGCGAACCGTCCCGGTAGCAGAGGTCGATAACCAGGATCATTTTTCCGCCAGCCTCGCGCGCCCGATCTGCAGAACGCCGTTATGGTTCCGGTAGACCTTCGATGTCTCCTCGATCGCTATCCGGTGCGTGAAGAACGGGGCATCGATGACGAACGTCTCAAACTCCCCTCCCTCGCCGGTGAGGGTGACGTGGTATTTTTCGGCTATCGTCCGGAGTTCGTCGAGGGTGCGGCGGTCGATCTCCCTCCCGAGCCAGGAGTCGTCGAAGGGTGAGGAGAAGACACCCACGATGATGACCCTGAAACCGGCATCGATCAGTTCTTCCATGTAGGGTTCCTGGTCGGCGAGCCAGAGCGGGTTGAAGCACCAGAGTCCCAGTTCATGGCAGATCCGCTGGACCCGTGTTGCCTGGTAGACCGAGAGGATCGCCCCGGTAACGACCCCTTCGATCCCGTATTGCTCCCGTGCGGCGATGAGCGCCCGTTTGAGGTCGAGGAGTTCCTCTTCCTTCTCCCCTGCCGTCTCAACCTCCACAAGCGGAAGGCCTGCTGCCTCCGCCTGCAGTGCGGCGAGGTGGATGTTTGGTGTGTGGAACATGTAGCTCTCCGGGTTTCTGGAGACGATCGTTATGAGACAGGCTACCTCCTCCTGCTGCATCGCTTTCCAGCAGACGAAGAGGGAGTCCTTCCCGCCGGAGAAGAGTACGCCGAGTTTCATGGTTAATGATCTCGTGTTGGGCACGATAACCCCTGCGGCGGCGCCGAAAACGGGAGGGGGCGGGGTCTGGCCCGCCGGCGGTGCGGCCTGCACGATCCCCAACCCGCCGCCACCCGGGGATCAGGGTTATATGCTGTTGAGTCATCACCCGGGATATATCAGGAGGTTGTACCATGGTGAAGGTTAGGCGGCACCAGGAGGACGAGATCGATGTGGTGGTTGATTGCATCCTGGTGAACTACCAGGGAGATCCGGGGTCACGCGGCCGCATCATCCATGCAGTCCTTGAGTGGGCGGAAGAGCACCCGGACGAGTGGAACAAACTGCAGGAACGCTGCCAGCAGCATCACGGAGCGCTGGTGTAAGCCCCGGGAACACCATCTCATCTCTCTTCTCGAACCGGATGGGCGGGGTTCGCCTGTGCCCGGTGTTGCAACGGCTCTGCTCCGGAGAACAATACTGGATAGAACGTTTGAAAAGCGGATGCGAGGGGTGAGATTCGAACTCACGAACTCCTACGAGACCAGGCCCTCAACCTGGCGCCTTTGACCTGGCTTGGCAACCCTCGCGTGGGTATGCACGAACGGAGGCGAATGATGCCCCGTTTACCTTATTTAATCTGTCGTCATACATGAAATACCTTTGTGCGAGGCTCCAGCAAAGAGGGGGGCACCCTCACCTGTAAACCGGGGTAATTATGGGGCTGCTGGTGTTCCCGGAGCGGGTTTGAGCACCCGGTCATAGTGCACAATCTTGTCGTGGGTATCCCGGACTCGGAAGACACCCTCTTATGACAATGCGAGGGTGCTACAGGATCCCCTCCGCCGGAGCTCAATACCGCCCCTTATTTGTGCGGGCAGGATAAAACCCTCAAGCATCTGATAATCTGCACCGGGAGAGTGTTCTGGTTGATAGAACAAGGATATATCCATGTTTACACGGGAAACGGCAAAGGAAAGACGACCGCTGCACTGGGGATGGCGCTCCGATGCATCTGCGCCGGAAAACGGGTCTTCTTTGGCCAGTTCATCAAGGATTGGGAGTATAGCGAACTGAGAGCGGGAGAGTTCCTCCCCAACTTCGAGATCGTCCAGTTCGGGCGCGGATGTTTCATTGACCGCAGCCCGGAGGAGAAAGACCGCGTAGCCGCCCGTGAAGGGCTTACCCGGTGCGACCTGGTCTTGCAGTCCGGCGAGTATGATCTGGTGGTGCTCGACGAGGTCAACGTGGCGCTCTTCTACAACCTCCTCGATGCAGCCGATCTGATCGAGGTGCTGGAGAGGAGAGATCCTCGTGTCGAGGTGGTGCTCACCGGGAGGTATGCACCGGAGGAGGTACTCAATGCTGCAGATCTGGTTACCGAGATGCGGGAAGTCAAACATTACTACAATGCGGGAGTGGGAGCCCGCCCGGGAATCGAGCGCTGATCGCCCCGGGCAGGCGGGGTGATGCACAGACCTCACGATACGGCATATGGTATATATGAAACGGCCGCCAAATCTGGAACCACGGATGAATACCATAGCGAACATAGGAGCCTATACCGGTCAACTACACAAGACCGCCTTCGATATGGGTGCAGATCGCTTCGGGGTCAACGATGTACAGTGTTTCGAAGACCCCGAGTACACGGGCAACCGCCCTCTGGACATCATGGAGGATGCCCGTTCGGTGCTCGTCCTCGGCGTTGCGGTCCCGCGAGGCTCGATCGAGAGCCTGCCGCGGGGCAGGGCCGAGTACACCAACACCCTGATGGCGGGCACGGCAACGATCCGGGTGATCGCCTACCGGCTGGCCCGGATGATCGAGAAAGAGGGTTACAAGGCCACGATCATCCCGACGGAGGGGAGCGAGTTCGGGTACTGGTACGCGGACCGCGAGACGCTCATGGCGGGGATGTCCATCAAGTACGCGGCGTACCGTGCAGGGCTCGGGAACTACGGGCTGAACCACCTCCTGATCACGGATGAGTTCGGCACCCGGGTCCGGATGACCGCCATCCTCACGGATGCTCCTCTCAAGGGGCCTGAAGGCCCCCGACGGCCGCTTCTGAACGAGGACTGCAAGGACTGCATGAAGTGCGTCGAGGCCTGCCCGGCTGCGGCGTTCACCGCCGACGGAACTATCCACCGGCAACGGTGCGCCGAATACATGTTCCAGGCGCTCGGCGGGCTCCGGTGCGGCCTCTGCATCAAGGCCTGTCCAAAGTGATGAGGATGTGCGGCCGGGGAAGGTAGTGGCTGTTGCCGCCTAAATGTACCATCATATTGTCGTCTATCACATCCTTAATCCTCAGCCCCGGTGGCGATGAAGATCCATCCCATAGCGAGGTGTGTAGCCCCCACCCCACCCGCGCTTTCAGCGCTCCTCCCCCTTCCTGCGGGGCGGGGGCAGTCATGGCGATATCAGGTAGGCAGCCGTGCACGGTTCTTTTCCGGGGTATTCTTGTGCTTTGCGAAAAGGTTTGCAACGGGAACATCTAAACGGCCACCTCGTGTGAGACCAGAGTGCCCGCTCCAACACGTGCCAAAAATTTCTACAATAAGATGGTGTGATACAGTAGCGGGCATCACGATCCTGCCGGGATACTCCCCTGAACGTCCCGGGGTACCACCACCAACCTATCTTTTCAGCCCGATCCCCGCTCAACCGTCCCAGAAGGGAAAACCATATCCCTGCTGGCCGGGGGCCTGGTCAAAACCCCATCTATCACCGAACGTGCACATCCCCATCCTGCCCTCGATAGAGAACATTTTGTATCGCTGCAGCCAATAGTAAACTCACTATGGAGAGCGGATTGGTTGTGGGGAACCGCGTCTTTATCGCAGAAAACGCAACGGTCATCGGAGACGTGACACTTGCCGATGATGCGAGCGTCTGGTTCGGCGCCGTGGCCCGGGGCGACCGGGATACTATCACGGTCGGGGAGGGCTCGAACATCCAGGACAACGCCGTCGTCCACACCACGCCCGGGTTCCCGGTCGCTATCGGCGCGGAGGTCTCGGTCGGCCACGGCGCCATCCTGCACGGCTGCACCATCCGTGACCGGGTGCTCGTCGGGATGGGAGCCGTCGTCCTGAACGGTGCGGTGGTGGGGGAGGGCTCCATCATCGGCGCCGGTGCGGTGGTGACGGAGGGAAAGGATATCCCGCGAAACTCACTCGTCCTCGGCGTGCCGGGGAAGGTCGTCAGAGAGACGACGCCCGAGCAGAGGGAGGGCATCCTCCACAATGCGCGCGAATACGTCAAACTCGCGGGGAGGTACCGCCGTGGCTGAGGTCGTCGTCATCGGTGCCGGGGTCGCGGGCATCCAGGCGGCGCTCGACCTTGCCGACCACAACATCCACGTCCATCTCATCGAGCGCGAACCGACGATCGGCGGGCACATGGCCCAGCTCGACAAGACGTTCCCCACGAACGACTGCTCGATGTGCATCCTCTCTCCGAAGATGGTCGAGGTGGCCCGGCACAGAAACGTCACCATCCACACCTGCTCCGAGGTCGAGGGGATCGAGGGGGAGGTAGGGAACTTCCGTGTCAGGGTCAGAAAGCATCCCCGCTACGTCATCGAGAGCGAGTGCAACGGCTGCGGGGACTGTGTCTCGATCTGCCCGGTGGAGGTCTACAACCGGTTCGATGCCGGTATCGGCGTCCGGAAAGCGATCTACAAGCCCCACGCCCAGGCGGTCCCGGACATCGTCGTCAAAGACCAGGAGCACTGCA
Source organism: Methanomicrobiales archaeon (assembly GCA_012511245.1). Lineage (GTDB taxonomy): Archaea > Halobacteriota > Methanomicrobia > Methanomicrobiales > Methanoculleaceae > Methanoculleus. Next base: position 16,370 of record JAAZGM010000021.1, read on the forward strand.
TCGAGTGCGGGCTCTGCTACGATACCTGCGGGAAGGGCGCAATCCTTCGCGAGGACAGCGAGCGCCACTTCGAGATCGCGGCGGCAAGCATCGTCGTCGCGACCGGGTATGCGACGTTCGATGCCCGGAACAAGGCGCAACTCCGCTACCTCATCATCCCCGACGTCATCACGAGCCTTGAGTTCGAACGGATGATCAACGCAAGCGGCCCGACGGGCGGGAAACTCAAGCGGCTCTCGAACGGGAAACCCCCCCGGAGTATAGCGTTCGTCCAGTGCGTCGGCTCCCGCGACCTCTCCGTCGGCCACCCCTACTGCTCCGGCGTCTGCTGCATGTACGCGATGAAGAACGCCATGCTCATCCGCGAGAAGAACCCCGATACCGAGGTCGTCGTCTTCTATAACGACATCCGTGCATACGGCAAGGGCTACGAGGAGTACTACGAGCGTGCGAAGAGTCTCGGTGTCAGGTTCGTCCGCGGGTTCCCGGGCGAGGTGCTCGAAGAGAACGATCGCCTGGTGATGACGGCGGAGAACACCGAGACCGGCGAGATGGAGATGTTTCATCCCGATCTCGTGGTGCTCTCCGTCGGGCTCGAACCTGCCCGGTGTGCAGATGAAGTGGCCGGGATGCTCGGCATCCCGCGGGACGAGTCCGGGTTCTTCGGGATCGCCGACCAGAAGATCGGCCCGGTCCTCACGGTGAAACCCGGGATATACGTCGCGGGAACCGCCACCGCGCCGCGGGATATCCCCGACTCGGTTGCGATGGGCGGGGCGGCGGCGATGCGGGCGTTCCTCGATACGGTCAGGGCGGGATGAGTATGCCGGAATACACCATCGAGTGGGATGCAGAGAACGAGTGCATCATCTACATCGACCAGACCCTTCTCCCCGGCCGGCACGAGCGGATGCGGTGCACCAACATAGACGATCTCGCCCGGGCGATCCGGAGACTCGAGGTCCGGGGTGCGCCGGCGCTCGGGATCGCCGGTGCGATGGGCGTGGCGCTCGCCGCCGTCCGGAGCAGGGAACAAGACCTCAAACGGTTCTTCGACGAGGTCGGACGGGCGGGGGCTCTCCTCAGGGGTACCCGCCCGACCGCGGTCAACCTTGCGTGGGGCATCGATCGCGTGCTCAGGAAGGCGGCACTCGCAACGTCGGTCGACGAGGCAAAGGCCATAGCGGTCGCCGAAGCGAACGCCGTCGCGGAGGAGGACGAACTGACCTGCCGGAGGCTCGGCGGGTTCGGTGAAGAACTCTTCCCGGCGAGGTGCACAGTGCTCACCCACTGCAACGCGGGAGCGCTTGCCTGCCGGTGCTGGGGGACGGCGCTCGGGACGATCCGGTCTGCGATCGCCGCCGGAAAGGATGTGCGGGTGATCGCCTGTGAGACCCGGCCGCTCAACCAGGGATCGAGGCTCACCTGCTGGGAACTCCTCCGCGACGGGGTCGATGTGACCCTCATCCCCGACTCGTCGGCGGCATACCTGATGCGGAAGGGGATGATCGACCTCGTCGTCGTCGGTGCTGACCGGATCACGAACGACGCGGTCTTCAACAAGATCGGGACGTATATGCATGCCGTCGCCGCCCACCACCACGGTATACCGTTCTACGTCGCAGCGCCCGTCTCGACGTTCGACCTCGCCCGGAAGGAGGCGGATGTCGTCGTCGAGGAACGGGACCGTTCTGAACTCACCCATTGCGGCGAGCAGAGGCTTGCGCCGGACGGCGTGGGTGTGCTCAACTACGCCTTCGACGCCACCCCGCTCGACCTCGTCGATGCTATCGTCACCGAGATCGGGGTGCTCCGGCCGCCGTATACGGAGTCGTTCCGGCTGGTCGGGATGGATGAGGAGACCCGGTCATGAGTCTCTTTGATTCCGGAATCTGGGTCGGGGTGATGACCCTCATCGGCGAGATCACGTTCTTCCTCATCCTCGGGATGCTGCTTGCGGCGATAGCGCTTGCCATCATCGCCGCCGCCTCGATCACCAGAGGGAAGTTCTACCTCCCCCGGATCCTGATCCCCGGCATGGTCCTCCTCGAAGGGCTCGTGAAGGCGTTCTGCAAACTTCTCGGGCTGGACGACAAGGATCTCGTCACGTTCTTCATAACGCTCCGGAACACCATGAACTCAAAAGCCTTCTCCGAGGTGCCGGTGGAGAAACGGGCAGTTTTCATCCCTCATTGCCTGAGGTCGGCGGACTGTCCGGCACACCTGACCCCGGAGGGGCTCAAATGCCGAAACTGCGGCCGTTGCGCAGTCGGGGAGAATGTGGCATGGCTGGAATGTGTCGGGTATCGCGTCTTTATCATACCGGGCTCGACGTTCATAAAGAGGATAGTCAAGAAGTATCGTCCTGAGGCGATCATCGGTGTCGGCTGCCTCATGGAAGTGAAGGATGGGATCGATATGGCCGACCGCATCGGGATCATCGCCGTCGGCGTCGTGAACTTCAAGGATGGATGTGTGGAGACGGTTGCAGATTGGGCAGGGGTGAGGGATGCCGCCCTGCTCGGCCTCAAGCCCCCTTCAATTCCCGTAGACCTTCACAGCCCTGCCGAATAGGCGTTCGCTGGTGACCTTGCCGTAGACGAAGATCGTCTCATCGCTGTTCACGGCGCCGACCTTAACCCCCGGCCGGAGGGTGATGTTGCCACCCGCCGTGATCGAGTGGAGAGATGCGTTGTCGCAGATGGTGGCGGTTTCGGCGACTGTTATCGGCCCTTTTATCCTGACGTTGTTGCCGACGACGATGCTTTTTGCCTCGATGGAACCGCCGACCGTTGAACCGGGTCCAAGTTCGAGGCAGCCGGAGATGACCATATTCCCCCAGATGTGTGTCTCAGGAGGGGTGATGAAATTCCCTTCTATCTTCACGTTTCCGTCAAAAAAGGAACCTTTTGGCGCTATGTATGCGTCCCCGTGCCGGTAAATTTTCATGAAGATCTCCTGAATAACAGATCGGCCCCTGACCAGATAAAATTATCAGTGCGATTATCCGGGCATTGTCGGGCTGTATACGGTTTTGCTGCTCTCCACCCGCCGGATAGTTACATCGTCGTGCTTGCGAGCCCCGCTCCTTGCCTCTATCGCGTAAGATTCTATCCGTCGTCCCCACCCCACCTCCCCCTCCCCGCAGGTGGATACCCATACGGCTCTCTCCGCCCCGAGACCGGGCAGCCCCGGAGCCTTCGGCACCACGAGAGGCACCAGCCGGACGAAAAATATTGGAAATCCTGTGGCTTCCCGCGGTCATATCACCGCGGCGATCGCAAAGACCGCAAGCGCGGCAAACATCCCCATCCGCAGTATCGATGTCGCACCGGACTCCCGGACACAGGCCGGTGTCGTGCATGAGAGACCCCTGAATGCCCCGAAGAGGATGACGATATCCACGACCGCGATGCCGGCGAGATAGAAAAGACCCCACCAGTCGCCGAAGGGGAGGAGGCTCACCACCACGGCGCCGCATGCGCAGGCGAACGCGAGTATCCCCGTCCCCCGGACACCGACGATCATGGGAAGGGTGCGTGCGCCTCCCGCAGCATCCCCATCGACGTCCTCTGCATCTTTCAGGAGTTCTCGTGCGATCGTCGCAAGGAACGTGAGCGTCGCAAGAGAGAGGTTCCGGGTGAGTCCCTCGATGCCTGCAAACGCTCCGCCGAAGAGGAAGACGCTCGCCGTCAGGTAGGCGACGGCGATGTTGCCGAGGACGGGGATGCGTTTCAGCCAGACGGCGTAGGCAACGAGGATAATAGAATTTATGATGGCGATCGCAAGGCAGAGCGGCGGCGTCAGGGCGGCAAGCGCGATGCCTCCGGCAAAGAGAACCGCTGCATACGCCCTTGCACCGGCAAGGCTGATCTCCCCTGCCGGTATGGGGCGGTCGGGGCGGTTGATCCGGTCGATATCTACGTCGCAGACGTCGTTGATGACGTTTCCGCCGGCGGTGATGAGCGCGACGATCACGGCGAGCAGGAGCGACGGCGGTGTGAGCGTCCCGGTAGCGATGAGGTAGCCGATGAGCGCGGTAAGGCCGGCAACGACGGCGTTGTGCGGACGGGTGATCCGGATGAATGCGGAGACGCTCATTATCGAGGAGTTAGGTTCTCGGGGAGAGGATAAATAACCAGAGGATTCTTCTGGAGCGAAATTGAGGAAAGGAACGGGCTTGAGGGGATTTGAACCCCCGACATTCAGCTTAGGAGGCTGACGCCATGTCCGGACTAGGCCACAAGCCCATATTTCGGAGTAAAAGTATTGCTCATGAGAAGGTATAAGGGTATCGAGCATCCACCTTTTCGGGAAGCATGGACGTTGTCGAGGTTA
>JAAZGM010000150.1 GCA_012511245.1 Methanomicrobiales archaeon
ACACCCCCACGACCTGGCAGGACGTCATCGATAACCTTCAGGACTGATTCCGAGCCCGATATCCCCGTCTGGTGTGGCAGGGTGGGATGGATAATACAGCCTTTCGCGCCGGCGGAGACGCAACACTGCACCCCCGACAGGAGGGCATAATGATTAGATTAATAGAAGCGCCGTACAAAAGAGTTCATTAAGGAGCGAACCAGTATGCAGGAGGGAAAACAGGAGACGACAGGCTCCGAACAGACGCCAGAATCCATCATCCTGCGTGTCGCCCTCCTCTCCCTCGCCGTCAACATCGGGCTGGTCGTCGCGAAACTGGCGCTTTCCGTCTACTCGGGGAGCCTTGCCCTCCGTGCGGACGGCATCCACTCGTTCGTTGACGTCGTCGCCTCGCTTGCGCTGATCGTAGGCGTGCTCCTCTCCACACGTAAACGCCGGGATTTTCCGTACGGGCTCTACAAGGTCGAGAACGTCGTCGCAGTGATCATCTCCCTCCTCATCTTCTTCACCGCCTTTGAGATCGCGGCGGAGGCGGTGACGGGTGATATCGCCGCCCAGTCTTACGGCGGGTGGGTCCTCCTCATCGTCGCCGGTTTCATCCCGGTGCCCTTCATCCTCGGCACGTATCAGGTGAACGTGGGGCGGAAGTACAACTCGCCGGGCCTGATCGCCGACGGAAGACAGCACCAGATGGATATCCTCTCCTCCTCGGTCGTCTTCTTTGCACTCCTCGGCCAGTTCTTCGGCATACCCCTGGACCGGATCGCGGCCGTCATCGTCGCCATCTTCATCGTCAAGGCAGGCTGGGATATCCTGAAAGACAGCATGAAGCCCCTTCTGGACGCCTCGGTCAACTATGATACGCTCAGCAAGATCCGCGCTATCATCCTATCAGACCCGATGGTGAGCCGTATCAGGAGTGTCACGGGCCGCAACTCCGGGCGCTACATCTTCGTGGAGGCGGTGATCGAGATGGCGACATCAGACCTCAAGGAGGCGCACCAGGCAAGCGAACGCATCGAAGAGATCATACACCGCCGGGTTCAGAACATCGAACGGGTCGTCATCCACTATGAACCCGAGGAGAAGGCGCGCCTGCGGTATGCAGTGCCGCTGCAGGACCGGGAGGGCCTGATCGGCGATCACTTTGGCGAAGCACCGTACTTCGCAATCTTTGATATCGATACCGGGAGGGATCACACCGGGCAGCAGGAGATCGTCGCCAACCCCTTCGTGGATGTAGAGAAGCGCAAGGGCGTGCAGGCGGCGGAGATGCTGCTTGAGCAGAAGGTCGACGTGGTTCTCCTGCACCATTCGCTCTCAGGGAAGGGGGCTGGCTATGCGTTCGAGGCGGCAGGGGTGGAGATGAAGATGACCGCCGCGGTGACGCTTGTGGAGGCGATCGATGATGTGGTCGGGCATCACGAGGAGGAAAGCGGTGCCCCGCCCAGATGATCCTTCCTTCACCCATCGCCCAATTCTCTTCTGTGGCCTGTGAGGCCGGCCAATGCGATCCGACGTCTGCCCCGCCGGACAACCTTCATCTCCCGGGAGATCCCACCTCCCTATCAGTAGAGGAAACCGGAAGCACCATGCACCACCATGAAAACATCATCCTCATCGGCATGCCCGGTGCGGGGAAGAGCACCGTGGGCGTCGTCCTTGCAAAAGCCCTCGGCATGCAGTTCATCGATACGGATATCCTGATCCAGGAACGGACCGGGAGGATGCT
>JAAZGM010000151.1 GCA_012511245.1 Methanomicrobiales archaeon
CGTCGCCGAAGTCGTCATCGGAGTCTTCGACGACGACGGTCTCCGCCCTGGCGGGTTCAGGAGGGGGTGTTGGATTCAGGAACAGCTCCCCCGCATCGGCGGTATCGTTTCCGCCTGCGATCGGTATCCCGGTAAAGTCCGACAGGGGCGATGCGGCCAGGGGAGGTGTAGCACCCCCGGCGGTAAGTGAATCGGACTCTATCTCCTCAACAGCCTCATTCTCTCCCATATCGAACGTGAACGGCACCCGGTTCTCAACAGGCTTCTCACCCGGTGCGCCGGCAGTCCCGTTCTCACCGGTCCCGGCGAGAGAGAATGAGACGAGACAGATACAGAGCACCAGGGCGCTGATGAGGAAGCGAACCCCCCTCAACGACACCACCCCCGGCATACAGGAACTTCATGTGCCCGGCTCTCCGGTTCTACCGCAGACCGTGCAGAGTTCGTTCTCGGGGCAGGAACTCCATTCATGAGAGTCTCATGGAGCACATCCCATCATAAATATTTTTCGGACAGGAGTGTACTCTAACCGCCCGGGATGCTGCCGGACAACTGCAAAAAAAAGTGTTCAGGCAGAATCGTCCTGCATCAACTGGACATCAGCGATGTCGTGCTGGCGCTGTGCAAGAACTTTTGCCTTGAATATATTCTTCCCCGCTTTACCGATAGCAAGACCCCGGTCTTCGTCCCGGACCTCGATGATGGCAATCTGCTGATCCTCCTCATCCGTATCGAAGTCGATGTCGGTGACCTGAGCAGGAAGGAAGCAGTTCCGGAGGAATTGGCCGGGATCGGTGGAATATTCCACAACCTCGATACGCTTCCCCATCACATCAGATGCCTTCTTGATGCTCGACCCGCCCTTTCCAATGGCAAGTCCCATATCGCCGGGATTGATCACGAAGATGATCCGCTCATTGCGGTTATCAACGATGCAATCGCGACTGCCTGCGCCGGTAAGACTCTCGAACTGGGAGATGAGGCGCATGCACTCCTCAGTCAGTGTGACCTGTGGCATTCTCTACACTCTCGCAACGTTCAGGATATCCGACTCGCCCGGTTCGATCACGACGAGCGCACTGACGACATACGGTCTACCGCAGGCTTTCCCGAGCTGGACACTCGAGCCATCATAGACATAGACCGGGATATCGGTCTCATTCACCATAGTTTTAACGGATTCCGGGCTGTTCCTGGCCACTACGACAAGTTTGGCCTTGCCTTCCTCGATGGATTCCAGAGTCTTGTTCCGTCCCAGGAACACGGTACCAGTCTTCACGGCTTTACGTAGTGAAGCATTAAAGTCCATTATGATTTCTCCTAGATTTTCAGGTTTGTGGGTTTTGCGATGAGTTTCACATCACCGGTGCCAAGCTGGATAGGCTGGCCCACGATCACGTTCTCGGTAACGCCGTTCAGTTCGTCCACCTCGTTCGCGATTGCAGCATCCAGCAGATGGTTGACCGTCACTTCGAATGCAGCCCGGGAGAGTACACTCTCCTTCTCGCCAGCGATACCATGACGACCGATCTGCTTGACCTCTCCATCCATGCACATCATATCCGCAACGAGCATGATATGACGGACATCGACGCCGATACCCTGTTCGTTCAGGGTGTTCAGGGCCTCCTGGATGATGGCGTTCCGGCCAGCCTCGATGCCGAGCACATCGGCGATCTCGCTGATGTTGTTGCTCCGGGTGCGGGCGGTATCGACCCCTTCAACTTCGAAGACACCTTTTAGGTTGGAGCCCTCAGTATAAAGGATATACTCCCCGCCCTCCTTTCTGACGACGACCCGCTCGATATCATCGATGCCCTGAACAATGATGTTCCTGACATGTTCTGCGAGCTGGAAGAGGTTCTGGTAACTTTCCCGGTTCTTCGGGGTGAACGCGAGCACGGCCTTCTTCGGATCGCCTTCGACATCAAAGTCCCGGAAGTGCCGTTTCTCGCGGATCTTTCGCGGTGCGGCCTCAAGGATCTCTTCCACAGAGATCTTGCGCCGGTCACAGACCGCCTTGTTCAGCATGACGAGAACCTGCATGTTCTCCATATCGATAGTGATATCCCCGAACTCATGGAGCGGTGCAGCCTCGATCTGCCAGCTCACTTCACGGGCACGGTCACGGCTGAACATCCAGTCGTCTTTCAGGTAGATCGCCATCGTAGGGGTGCTCGGCTCACGCCGGGCATCCATGATCTCGATCAGGCGGGGAAGGCCGAGGGTTACGTTGATCTCGGCCACACCCGCGTAGTGGAACGTACGCATCGTCATCTGAGTGCCGGGCTCACCGATCGACTGCGCCGCAACGACGCCGACCGCTTCACAGGGCTCGATCCGGCTCTTCTCATACTCCGAGAAGACCATAGTGAGGATATCCTCAAACTGCTCCGCGGTGACATCCCGGCCAGTAAGACTTGCCTTGAGGTCTTCCCGCGTCCGGTAGGGCAGACCGAGGGAGTCGATCCGCTGCTCCATATCGCTGTTCATCTGATCTCCTCCTTGAGCACGCTCTCAATGATACCTTTCACGTCCACAGGCGCGCCGTAGCTGCTTCTCCCGGGGTCGGTCCCGTCCTCGCCGTAGCAGAACTGGATGATCCGGCCTCCCGTCGTCCGGACAGTGCCGTCGTACGCCACCTTGAGATCCTGCAGGGCGTTGATCATCCGCCGCTGGAGGTACCCGCTCTGCGATGTCCTGACCGCAGTGTCCACAAGACCTTCACGACCACCGATGGCGTGGAAGAAGAATTCGGTGGGTGAGAGGCCGCTCTTGTAACTGTTGGAGATGAACCCGTGCGCCTCGGCGCCGCGGTCGTTACGCCGGAAGTGCGGCAGCGTCCTGTCCTCGTAGCCACGCATGATCCGCTCACCACGAACCGACTGCTGCCCAAGACACCCGGCCATCTGCGTCAGGTTCAGCATCGAACCACGCGCACCCGAGACCGCCATAACCACAGCGCTGTTATCCATTCCGAGATGCCGGCCGGCGATCTCACCGGTGCGGTCACGTGCCTTGCCGAGCACCTGCATGATCTGCATCTCAAGCGTCTCCTCAAGTGTCCGGCCGGGCATAGGCTCGAGCTGCCCTTCGTTGTAGATCTTGATCCGGCGTTCGACATCGCTGACGGCGCCGCTCAGCACCTCGTCGATCTGGCCGTACTCGGTCTTCGTCAGGTCTTCATCATCGATGCCGAACGAGAACCCTTCGAGCATGATGCCCCGGATCGAGAGTTTGGTCACATCGTCGATGAACCGGGAGGCCCGCTTCATGCCATGCTGCCTGATGATCCGGTGCAGAATCTGACCGTCGAACGCGCCGATCCCCTTCTTGTCGATGGTTCCGGAGATCAGGTTTCCGTCGATGATCCGGACGAACGCATCGTTCTCGCACATATCCTGCTTGCAGATCTCACAGTTCTGGCACGACGATGCCCGGAAGACCATGTTCAGGTCGTCGGGGAGGACGAGCGAGAAGACCTGTTTGTTCGTCCAGAGAGGAGTGCCGTTCTCGTCAATCCGGTCCGGCTCAGGCAGGTGCTCAATGGGCAGGTGTTGAACGAGGTAGAGCACATCCTTCTTGGTGAAGTGGCGCACCCGGTGCGTCAGGAGGAAGATGCCCGATATATGGTCGTGGATACCCCCGATGATCGGGCCGCCGGTCCTCGGCGAGAGGATGTTTGCATGGACTGCGACCAGGATCTCGGCCTCAGCCCGCGCTTCCTCGGTCTGCGGGATGTGCAGGTTCATCTCGTCGCCGTCGAAGTCGGCGTTGTAAGGCGGGCAGACGGCCGGGTTCAGCCGGAAGGTTCTCCCGTCCATCACGATGATCCGATGGGCCATGATGCTCATCCGGTGCAGCGACGGCTGTCGGTTGAAGAGGACGATATCCCCGGTCTTCAACTGCCGCTCCACCGTCCAGCCCACCTCAAGCATCTCCGTAACCGTCTCCAGGTTCACGTCTGAAAGACGCATCCTCCGGTTGTCCGGCCGGATAACATAGTTTGCACCGCAGGGCGACCGGATGGTGGGGCGTTCAGGGCCGTTCAGGACGTACTGCTTCATCTCATCGAGATTGAACTGTGTCACCCGCACAGGGACGGTCATCTCGTTTGCGATAGCAAGCGGGATCCCGACCTCGCCGATCGAGAGGTCGGGATCGGGGGAGATTACGGTACGGGCAGAGAAGTTGACACGCTTCCCTGAGAGCGAACCACGGAACCGCCCTTCCTTCCCTTTGAGCCGCTGCGAGAGGGTCTTTAAGGGCCGGCCGCTCCGGTGCCGGGCGGGCGGGCAGCCCGCAACCTCGTTGTCGAGGTAGGTAGTGACGTGGTACTGCAGGAGTTCCCAGAGGTCCTCGATGATGAGCTGGGGCGCGCCGGCGTCCTGGTTCTCCTTGAACCGCTGGTTGATCCTGATGATATCCACAAGTTTGTGGGTCAGGTCGTCCTCGGAGCGCTGCCCGTTCTCGAGGATGATCGAGGGGCGCATCGTGACCGGCGGAACCGGGAGGACGGTGAGGATCGTCCACTCCGGTCGCGCAACGTCGGGGTTGACACCGAGCGCCCGGAGGTCATCGTCCGGGATCTTCTCGAGGCGTGCACGGATGTCGGCAGGAGTCAGTTTGTGCTCGATCTTCCTCCCATCCTCCACGAAGACCTCGGAGAAGGTGGTGGGTTTCTCGAAGTTGATCTTGAGCTGCTGCTCACCACAGTGAGGGCAGACCCGCTCTTTCTTGATGTCCTTCTCGGAGACGATCTCGCCCGCGAGCTCGCCATCCTCGGGGCCGATGATCTTCTCGACCTCTTCAGCGGTCATCAGCAGGCGTGAACACGACCTGCAGGACACCCTGAGGAGTTTTCGGATCAGCCGCGTATACCCGACATGGATGACAGGTTTTGCAAGCTCGATATGCCCGAAATGGCCCGGACAGTCGGCAGCCTTCTGGTCACAGGTCTTGCACCGGAGACCGGGGTCGATGACACCCAGGTTCAGGTCCATCAGGCCCTGCGGGTAGGGAAACCCGTCATCGTCATAGGTGTCCGCCCAGATGATCTTCCGAACACTCATCTTGCGGATCTCCTTCGGGGAGAAGAGCCCGAACTCGATCCTTCCAACACGTTTTGGACTGGTCATAGTTTGATTGTGCCCCCTCTCTTACACCATATCGTCGAGTCTCAGGCGGGGGGCAATGCCCATGCTCTTCATCTCATCGAGGAGGAGTTTGAAGGCGTAACTCATCTCGACCGGGTAGATATCGGTCTCACCACCGCAGGCAAGGCACCGCGTCACCTTCCGCTTCCGGTCGACCATCGCCACCATGCCGCACTTCGCGCAGACCCACTGGGTCACCTTGTCCGACTCATCAAGGAGACGTTCCTTCAAGGCCATGGCCGCACCATGGCCGATCATCACGTCCCGCTCCATCTCACCGAACCGGAGACCACCCTCACGGGCACGCCCCTCGGTCGGCTGGCGGGTGAGCACCTGCACGGGGCCGCGCGACCGTGCGTGCATCTTGCTCGAAACCATGTGGTAGAGCTTCTGGTAGTAGATGACACCTATGTAGATGTCGGACGCGAACTGCCGGCCGGTCGTCCCATCATACATGACTTCACGGCCGTTATGTGCGAACCCGAGCTCCTTGAGCGATTCCCGGAGGTCCATCTCGCACTCGCTGCGAAACGCAGTCGCATCGATCCGGCGTCCTTCGAGTGAACCGACCTTGCCGCCCAGCATCTCAAGCATATGCCCGATGGTCATACGGCTCGGGACGGCGTGGGGGTTGATGATCAGGTCAGGCGTCATGCCCGACTCGGTGAACGGCATATCCTCAGAGGGCTGGATGAGCCCGATGACACCTTTCTGCCCGTGCCGGGACGCGAACTTGTCGCCGACCTCCGGCACCCGGAGGTCACGGGTCCGGACCTTCACCAGGCGCGAGGAGTTCTCGCCCTCGGTGATGATGACAGTATCCACGATGCCGCGCTCGTTGCTCCGCATCGTGACCGATGTGTCGCGCCGCTTCTCGACAGCGATGAGCTCGCTCGTCGGTTCTTCAAGGAACCTCGGTGGAGAGGTTTTTCCTATCAGCACATCTTTCTCGCGGACGATCGTCTCGGGGTTGATGATGCCGTCGACGTCCAGGTTCGCGTAGTATTCAGCGCCGTGCACCCCTGAGACCTCTTCGTCCGGGATCTCGATCCGATCGATCTGGCCGCCGGGGTATCGCCGCTCTTCACCGTCGTAGGTCCGGAAGAAGTGCGACCGCCCGAGGCCACGGTCGATGGAGGCCTTGTTGATGATCAGCGCATCCTCAATGTTGAACCCTTCATATGATATGATGGCGACGACGAAGTTCTGGCCAGCAGGCCGTTCGTCAGAACCGATCACATCGGATGTCTGGGTATACGTGAGCGGTTTCTGACCGTAGTGAAGGACGTGGCCCCGGGTATCGGGGCGGAGCTTCATGTTTGCTGCCCCAAAGCCGAGTGCCTGCTTGACCATCCCGGCACCCATGGTGACACGCGGGCTCGCGTTGTGTTCGGGGAACGGGACGTGCGCTGCACCGATACCAAGGATGAGGGAGGGATCGATCTCAAGGTGCGTATGCTCGGGGGTGAGGTCTGACTCGATGATAGCGATGAAGAGATCTTCCTCCTCCTCGGCATCGACAAACTCGATCGCACCTTTCCGCACGACATCCTCAAAAGTCAGTTCGTTGTTTCGAAGACGTTCGATGTCGTCTTCGGTCACCTGGGCAACACCATCCCGGACCACGATCAGCGGCCGGCGTGCCCTGCCGCGATCGGTGTGGACGATGACGTCGTTATTGAACTCTTTGTAGGATACGTTGACCTCGGACGAGATCTCTCCACGCCGACGCATGTCACGCATCCGCTCGACCAGGTCTTTGGGGTCATCTACAAGCCCGATAAGGGCTCCATCAACGAAGACACGTGACTGTCTCATACCGTCTCTCTCCGGAGGGCGATGACGCCCATATCATACAGAATGTTCTTCACTTCCTCTTCGTTCATGACGCCCTTGCTGATCTCGACCATCTGGGCGAAATTCTTCACCAGTCCACAGTTTGGACCCTCAGGCGTCTCGCTCGGACAGATCCGCCCCCACTGGGTGGGGTGCAGGTCACGGGCCTCGAAGTGAGGCTGCGAGCGGGAGAGCGGGGAGATGACACGGCGAAGGTGCGAGAGCACCGCCATGTGATCGACCCGATCGAGGAGCTGGGAGACGCCGGTGCGCCCGCCGACCCAGTTGCCTGTGGCAAGCGGGTGCAGCAGCCGTTCGGTCAGGACGTCCGCGCGCACGGCGGTCCCGATCGAGAGGTCGCGGTGACGCATGCTTGCGCGCTCGAGCTGGTACTTCACGTCGCGCGTCAGGCGGTTGAGCGATATCCGGAAGAGGTCTTCCATCAGATCGCCCGCGAGTTTCAGGCGCTTGTTCGAGTAGTGGTCCTTGTCGTCGATCCGGCGCCGGTGGAGCACCAGGTCGAAACAAGCCTCGGCCATGCGCCCGAGGAAGTGCGCCTTTGCAAGGCGGACACTCTCGACGGCAACCCGGTAGCCGGGGTCTTCCTCCTTTAAGCCCACCGGCATCAGGTAGTTCAGGTGCGGCAGGAGGTAGTTGTCAAGGACGAACTCCGCACGCTTGCGCTGGTAGTCTTTCGTCTGGTTTGGAGCGAGTTTCTTACCGACATACATGACGCCCTCGTCGACGGTATCGCACTCGCCCTCTTCCAGGTTCTGCATCATGAAGGTGAGGATATCCTCGTCGGTAGAGACTGCATCCACGATATCGTGGTCACCCTGCAGCCCCAACGCACGCATCAGGTCAATGAACCGGAGATGCCCGGCAACCGAGGGGAACGAGACCTCGAGCAGGTTCTTCCGGTTACGCTCGACGATCACGAGCGCACGGTAGCCCCGGAACTGGGAGAAGACCTTCGCCACATAGATCCGCTCGTTGTAGCGCTCGGTGAACTCGGTCATGATCTTGTTTGAGGCGAGATCTTCAAGCGTCATCAGCACCCGCTCAGTGCCGTTGACGACAAAGTAACCGCCGGGATCGAGGGGATCTTCACCGTGCTCGATCCGTTCGGCGTCGCTCATGTTGTAGAGGTTGCAGGCGGCCGAACCCACCATCACCGGCAGTTGCCCGATGATGGTGACGATCGGATCCTGTACATCTTCACCCTGGACAAGCGTCATCTCGAGGTGGATGGGTGCTGCATAGGTGAGGTTCCTGAGGCGCGCCTCGCTCGGGAAGAGCTCGGATTGCGACCCGTCCGCCTCGCGGACAAGGGGCTTTTTCACCTCGACCTTCCCCAGTTCAACCCATACGGCCTCTTTCCCCTTTCCACGGGTCTCGATGTCGGTCTCGATGATGCGCTGCTCATCGACGACCTTCTGAAGGTTGTGCAGGAGGAAATTATTATAAGAATCTAGTTGGTGGCGCGCCACATGCTCCCGCGCAAAATATGCTCTCGACAATACACTTCTATCTAACAGATGGATCAGCTCCCGGCCTCTGGATTTATTTCTTCGGTCTCTTCACAACGAGCCTGTAAGCTTCGGCTCTGCCTGCGGTGCGGCTTTCGCGGGTGATCCGGATGACATCCCCGACCTCCCCTCCGATAGCCTTAACTGCAGAATCATCGTGGTATATTTTCGGCAATTGATCAAGAGAGAGATGGTACGTCGCAAGAAGATCAGTGACTTCTTCATCGTCCATAATCTGATGGTTTGGAACCATCTCGTGTTTGAGTACGTCAAGTGAAGTCCCCATCACCTACACCTCACCGACGAAAAAGCTGCGTATCAGATACATCACCTTGTTAAAACCCATAGACATCGCCCATGGCAACGGGCCCAAGGGGATTTGAACCCCCGACCACCTGGTTAAAAGCCAGGCGCTCTACCTAGCTGAGCTATAGGCCCCGCGCATACTGCCATCTAGCATTATTACAATGCAAGAATAGTATAAATAACTTACTTGTGGGCGTATCATATCATTTGCACTCTACCGATATAAATCTTTCAATTATCGACCCGCTGGAGAGATACGGATCAGGGGCTCAGGGGGTGCAGAGAGACTCCAGACCGGGGCGCGTGGGCATCCCGACAGCATATTTAATACTCCTGGAGGGCCCCTCTTATGCATATATCCCCGAACCAGGGTGTATTCATGACTCCTCCAAGAGACTGTGCAGATAAAATCATATCCGCCATATCGCTGGCGACATTGGGCATATACCTGCTCATTGCAATCTCACTCTCGCTGCTCGCGATCCTCGCATTCTATGACGTCATCCTCCAGGTGGTAGCGCTCATCCATGCAAGCAATATGACACAGGGGATACTTGAAGTCCTGCACGCGCTCCTCCTGACGCTCATCATCGTTGAGATCCTGGAGACGGTGACGGCGTATTTCAGGACCAACAAGGTGCTCGTGACACCGATCCTGATTGCAGGCATCACCGCAATGGTGCGGCGGGTGCTGACGTTCGGGGTCGAGCCCCTCGAGCCCATCGATATCGGGATGACGCTCGCGGTCATCCTCGTGCTGACGACCGCAATTGTCTACATAGGAAAGCAGGAGCGCGAAGATACCAGATAGCAGGGCACTGCACCGAGAGGGCACTCATGCCGCAGGAATGAATGCAGCATACGGACGAGAGATTGATCCGGACAAAAACCCCTTTTCCGATTCATCCCACCCCGGGCTCCGTGCGCACCGCCCGGGGGAGAGAGCGGCGGCGGGGTGCGCGACCGCGGCAAAAAAATCAGACCGGATTACTGAAAACAGATTGTGAAGAGATTCAGCCAGTCTCAAAAAGACCTTCAAACTGGGATCGAACCTGATTCAGCCGCTCTTCCTGGATCTTAATACTCGTCGCCATGCTCTTGATAGCCCTCGTGATATCCTCGCCCATGCCCGTCCGGGCATCCTTGATGCTGTAGGTGGTCTCAAGGATCTTTAAGAGGCGGCGATTGATGTCGACGCTCTTTGCAAGGCGCTCATACTCATCGATGAGTTTCTGGTTCACACCGGCTTCGCGCGCCCGTTCGATGTTGGTGGTGATGGAGTGGCGGCGGGCCAGCACATGCTCTATGGCATCATAGAGCTGGTGATGGGTGGTGGGCTTGAGGATGTAATCCTCGATGTAGGGCCCATACTCGTTTGCCTCCTCAGGCGTGAGGGGCTTTGCGGTCAACATGAGGATGGGGATGTTCTGTGTAGCAGGGTTCGTCTTGATCCGCTCAAGCGTCTCCCATCCATCCATCGGTTCCATCATGATATCCAGAAGAACCAGATCTGGAGGGGTCGTGTTCAGGACCTCAAGACATTCTCCGCCGCTGAAGGCAGTGATCGGCCGATAGCCACCACGCTCCAGCATGGTAACGAAAACATCGACGATCATGGGGCTATCGTCAACAACCAGTATCGTATACATTATGCCTCCTCATCTCTGATCCTGACTACTATATCTAATAGTTTTTTCAGCACTGTCGGAAGATCCGCTGAAATATCAATTATCACTGTGATCAGGGTAGCCTCCCTAACGCCCATGATAAGGATTGTCGCATCGGATGAGGCAACAGTGACCTGAAACGGCCGGTCTACACCAACACTGCCGCAGGCCGCCTCTGCCGACGCAAGGACAGTTGCACACATCGCCGCGAAAAGTGACGAAGAAAGATCGCCTTTCGGGAAGTGTTTACCCAGAACTCTGCCTTCGTCGGACACAAGAGCGCATGCGGTAACACCGGCAACCGATTGAATCTCCTCAATGCACCTCTGGACACTCTCTTCCATGAAGGGATGACGGCTCATCATATTTACCCCAAACTAGTTCACTGAGATATCTGCGTTGCATCATATATGAATATCGAATTTGCATTACACCAAACTGCCCTGTTAACTCACTTTTACCGCACTTAGCAGGGAACTGCAGCACCTTGAGTGAGAAAAAACCGTTGCTATAGCCCGGCTCTGCTGCGCCCGGCACAGTAGTGCTCCAGAGCATATA
Source organism: Methanomicrobiales archaeon (assembly GCA_012511245.1). Taxonomy (GTDB): domain Archaea; phylum Halobacteriota; class Methanomicrobia; order Methanomicrobiales; family Methanoculleaceae; genus Methanoculleus. The sequence goes on from JAAZGM010000151.1 coordinate 11,053, forward strand.
ACTGATAATCGATCGCGGAGATTCTGGCCGAAAATTTCCACAATCCAGATCTGGTAAAGCTTCATTCCAGCTGCCGCTCTTCCCTGACGAGATTGGTGCCGAACCCGGTCAGTTCTATGTTCGACTATTTCTCACAAGCATGTCCCCCTGCTGTGGACTGTGGCGGTTATCGCCATGGGTGTGGGGCTGACGAGGAGGGAGGAGTCTTCCCCCCTACCTCCAATGTGCAAAGAGCCGCACATACCGTCAACTCCACCCACCTGCGCTCCTCCCCCACCCCTCCACCAGGGTGGGAGCGGTCATAGCGATACCCCATGGAAAGCCGTGCCCAAAATTACATGTAACCAGGAACACCCGGATGGTATCTCAGACTGCCAATCGTTTCGCAGGGCACTACCTCCGGCACAACCACCAGAACCGGCAACAGTGGGGTTCACTACATTTTCCAGCCCGATCTACCCGGGAAAAAGTATTTCCCCTATCCGAAATGGTATTCACTGCTCTCGACCAGGAAAGGCAAATAAATAAGTTTATGTCTGAAAACTACGATCTATCCTTGAGACGGTTTTTGATGATCAGAGCCTACACAATCGCCTCCGGCAAAGGAGGGACCGGGAAGACGACCGTCACAGCAAACCTGGGAACAGCACTGGCTCAACATGGCAGAAAGACGTGCATCGTCGATACAGATATCGGGATGGCTAACCTCGGGCTGGTACTGGGGCTTTCAGATACCCCGATCACACTCCACGAGGTCCTGGCAGGAGAGGCAGCAATCAAGGACGCTATGTATGAAGGGCCTTACGGCCTCATGGTTGTGCCATGCGGTCTCTCCCTCCAGGGTTTTCAGAACGTGAATCTGGAGCGGTTCGAGGACGTGATGTCTGATCTCACCGAACGCTGTGATTACCTGATCTTCGATGCACCTGCCGGTATCGGTACAGATGGGGTTATACCGCTCACTGTAGCGGATGAAGTGCTCCTGGTCGTGAATCCCGAGATCTCCTCGATTGTGGATGCCCTGAAGATCAAGACCCTGACGGAGACGATCGGAGGAACTATCGGGGGAGTTATCCTCAACCGGGCAATATTTGAAGGACCCGGTGCGTACCAGGAAAAGATCGAGAGGATCCTTGACATGCCGATCATCGATACGGTACCGGAGGATCAAAACGTGCGAAGGGCGGCGGCGGCAAAGACACCGGTCGTCATCGAGTCACCCGGCTCAGAATCATCAAAAGCGTTCAGAAGAATTGCAGCAAAACTGGCGGGCATCCCCGTTCAGGAGGAGCCGCACAAGGTGCAGGAAGGTTTTGTTGAGCGATTCGCCCGCGCACTATTCAGGAGAAAACCATGACAACTATGGACATTACCGCAATCATGATAGTCCTGCTCTCAGTAACCATCATCTGTCTGCTGTTCGTTATGTACGTGATGTACGTGCGTATCCAGCAGCTTCTCAAAGAAGTCGAGGCATTGGCCGGAAGAATGGAGATCACCGGCAGTGAGCTTGAACAGCTGACAAGAAGCGTCGAAGAGTACAAGAGAGTCCGCGGATAAAGGGGTTGTCCGGCCCCTGTAAAGGGAAGATATATGTGTAGTTCGAGCATATCTAGTAAGGAAGGGGCCATAGGGTAGCCTGGCCATCCTAGGAGACTGGGGGTCTTCTGACCTGCGTTCAAATCGCAGTGGCCCCATCAGACCATTTTTTCTCTGTTGTCAACAGAATAACCCACAGTATGAAGTTAACTGCAGGTTGCACGGATTGCCTGATCAGCCGGGTTGAATACGAGAGCCGGCTCTGCATCGACGATTCCCTGCGCGTCTCTGAGATCGTTGATGCATGTCGAGACCTCCTCGCGCGCATCGCTGCCGATCCGGTGCCCGCCCCCGTCATCGCAAGCCGGGTGCACCGGCTCGCCTACCAGATGATCGGCGACGACGACCCCTACCGGGCGTTGAAGAAGAGCAACAACGCCGACGCGGCAGCCGTCTGCCGGGCGGTGCGCGGCGATCTCACGACGTTCAGCGACCTTGCGCTCGCATCGGTCATCGGGAATACGCTGGATTACGGGTCGATGGCACATACCGTCACCGACAACTTCGTCGAGTTCTTCCACCGGGAGTTTGCAGCAGGTCTGACCGTTGATGACACCGCCGCGATCGAGAGGCTCGCTTCCCGGGTGGTCTACCTCGCCGACAACTGCGGAGAGATCGTCTTTGATGCACTCTTCGCCGATCATCTCAAGAAGAGCGGATCACATGTCACGTTCGCCGTCCGGGGAGCCCCGATACTGAACGATGCAACGATGGAGGATGCTGTGGCGCTCGGCCTCGACCGCCGGGTCGACCTGCTCACCCCGACCACGGACGGCATCGCCGAACTCGGACTTAACCGCGACCTTGCCCCCCCGGCGCTTACCGATGCCCTCGATCGTGCAACGCTCGTCATTGCAAAGGGCATGGCAAACTATGAGTCGCTCTCGGACGACCGCAACCTCCCCCCTGTCGCCTACCTGATGTCGGTCAAATGCAGCCCTATCGGTACAGATATCGGCATCCCGGTCGGTTCTCGGGTTGCTCTCCTGCGCGAGTGACCCGGCGCGGATGATGGATCTCCGGGGAGAAGAACGCCCCAAAACCACCATATATATATAAACATTCCCGGAGAATTTTTCCCGGACAATAGCCGTTTTTTCGACAAAATGCGTGATAAAAAGCCAGTAATTAATATTTTAAGTAATATATTCGCTCAAATATTCACAGGAAAGAATATATAACCTGCGAGATAGACGTTGGAATGGGGAGAGACTTACCACACCCAGCATTCACCAGTCGTTCAATTCCATCAGCAATCACTACCACACCATCACCAACCACATCTCCAACGATGCAAGGGTTCGGTTTAGGGGGGGCTTCTGGTGTCCCTTAAACCAGTGCTTGACGGCCACACACGAGTATAACACCGGGCTACAAAACTTTCGGGTGTGGACACCCCCCCATTTTCATCCCATTTCTGGTTCCACCTCTTCTTTTCAGCTCCGGAACCGTTGAACACCCCGATGCAGCGCTCACAACTTCATGGAGTCCAGCAGCAACGAGATGGGAAGGAGAAAGGAGAGAACCGAGGGGTATGGGGATGCCCGCACCCCTCAACCGAAGATCATTCGGGACATCTCAAGCGCCTCGATGGCAGGCATCTTCTTCCCGGTCAGGAACTCGATCGCCGCCCCTCCACCGGTTGAGATGTGCGTAAATGCACTCTCAAGGCCGAGCCGTTCGATGGCGGCACCGGAATGTCCGCCGCCAACAACTGAGAACTCCACGGTGGATGCCGCCCTCAGGAGGTCAAAGGTGCCGATGGCAAACCGTTCCTCCTCAAAAAGCCCCGCCGGGCCGTTCACCACGACCGTTCCCGACTCACAGATCTCCTGCGAGAGGAGATCGATCGAGTCACTCCCGATATCGAGCACCTGGGCATCCTCAGGGATGGCATCCACCGGGTACTCGACCCGATCGCCAGCCTCGCGAACGGCGACCGAGAGTGGCAGGGAGAGCCGGTCGCGGTAGGTCTCAAGGAGGGTTCTTGCCTCAGCGATCTCGGCCCGGTAGCCGAGGTCGTCGATAAGCCGGGCCGACGGCCGGCCGATATCGTGGCCTGCCGCAAGCAGGAAGACGTTTCCCACCACGCCAACAGCGATCACACGATCGGCCGTTCCCCGCGCAAGGACGTTCTCCGCGACCGCAAGCGAGTCGTCCACCTTCGTCCCGCCAAGAACGAAGGTGACGGGGCGCGGTGCGCCGGAGAAGACCCGGGAGAGGTTTGCGACCTCTTTTTCCATCAGGAGACCGGCCATCGACGGAAGCGCAAGCGGCAGACCCACGATCGAGGGCTGTGACCGGTGCGCCGTACCGAACGCATCGTTGACATACACGTCGGCCATGGCGGCGAGCTTCCTGACGAGAAGGGTCTTTTTGGCTTCCTCCGGTTTCAGGATCAGGTTCTCCTCGGCAGCAAACCGGAGGTTCTCAAGCATCAGGACGTCTCCACGCTTTGCATTCCGGATCGCATCCCGCGCACACCGTCCGAAGATATCCTCGACGTACGTCACCGGGCGGCCGAGCAGCCGCTCCAGTTTCGCCGCATGCACCTCGAGCGTCGTGAAATCCTTCTTGCCGGGCCGGCTCTGGTGCGTCAGGATGACTAGCCGCGCATCCTCGAGCGCCTGCACCGTCGGCAGGTGCTCTCTGAACCGTTTGTCGTCTAAGATCTGGTTTGAAGAGGGATCGATGGGCGAGTTGAAGTCAACCCGCAACATCACCGTTCCCGTCAACTTACCAGTAC
>JAAZGM010000152.1 GCA_012511245.1 Methanomicrobiales archaeon
GCGGTGATGGATGCCCACATCGTCGTCGACAACATCCTGCACGGCAATACGCGGGTTGCAGATTACTCCCTCGTCCCGAGCATCACCTTCACGAACCCGCCCATCGCATCCGTCGGGCTCACGGAGGAAGCGGCAAAGGAGAAGGGAATATCGTATATCGTCCACGAGGGCGATCTATCGGGGCGCTTCACGAACCGGAGCATCGGTGAGCGGCATGCCGGCTATAAACTTCTGTTCGAGAGCGATTCCCACCGGATCCTCGGCGCCCACCTCATCGGGAACAACGTCGGGGAGGTGATCAACGTGTTCGCCCTTGCGATCAGGCACGGGTTGACGGCGGCCGACCTCACGCTGGACGCGATCCCGTGGGCCTACCCGAGCCATACTTACGATATCATCCACATGGTGCACCCTCTGGTGCGGAAGTGAGCGACAATTTCAGATAAAAAAAAGGTTCCGGAGAAGATCAGCAGGAAATTCCCGCGTTCTTCTCCTTACGCGCCTGTATCTTCTTCAACCGGTTTCTTTGCGGGCTTCTCGGGTTTCACATAGGTGATGGTGTAGCGCTCCACTGCGTGCTCCATCACCGGCGGGAAGTAGTCCTGCTCCATCGTGACGCTCCCGAACGGGCAGCTCTCGACGCAATCACCGCAAGCAATGCACCGCATACGGTCGATCTCCCAGATCTTTTCCTCCTTGTCGATCCGGATCGCCTCGCACGGACATTTCCGTGAACAGATGTTGCAGGACCGGCAGGTGGATGGGTCGAAGACGACGTGCCCCCGGGTGAGCGGCGACGTTCGTGCCGGCACCGCTGGATACTGCCGGGTGGCCGGGCCGCCTGCAATGTTCCGAAGAACAGTCTTTGTCATCTGAAATATTCCCATCCCGTCTTCACCTCTCCGTGCAGCTGATGCAGGGGTCGATCGAGAGGACGACGACCGGGACATCCGCGAGTTGTGCGCCCGGGAGCATCTTCACGAGCGGCGGGATGTTTGCAAGCGTCGGCGTCCGGATACGTGCCCGGGCAAGGTGTTTGGTGCCGTTGGCCTTGAGATAGTGGACGACCTCGCCGCGTGGTTGTTCAGCGCGGGAGAAGAACTCGCCGTTGGGCGTTCCTTTCACCTTGACGTCGATGGCTCCATCGGGCATCCCCTCGATCGCCTTCCTGATCAGGTCGATCGAAGCATAGACTTCTTTGACCCGGACGGCACACCGTGCGTAGCAATCCCCGGCTGTCTCGACGACCGGCTTGAAACCGAGATCCCCGTAAGCGGCGTAGCCGGTCTCGCGGTGATCCATCGCAACCCCGCTCGCTCTCGCGGTCGGCCCTGCCGCTCCAAGGGCGTAAGCCTCATCCTTCGAGATGACTCCGAGCCCCTGGAGCCGGTATTTCACCGTCTCATCGTTCAAGAAGACATCGCCGAGATCCCGGCACTTCTCCTCGAAGGGATCGAGCGTCCGGTGCATCTCATCGAGTTTCTCCTGCTCGATATCGCGCCTGACCCCGCCGATCTTGCAGGTGCCCTGGATGATCCGGCCGCCTGTAGTATCCTCAAATACGTCGAGGACGCTCTCCCGGAGCTGCCACGACCGCATGAAGAGGTTCTCAAAGCCCATGCTGTCCGCGAAAAGCCCGAGCCAGAGGAGGTGGGAGTGGAGACGCGAGCACTCCGACCAGATCGTCCGGAGGTAGCGTGCCCTGTCCGGGACCTCGACCTCCATGATATGCTCGATACCCTGGGAGTAGCAGAGCGCATGGATGAAACTGCAGATCCCGCATATCCTCTCCGCCACGTAGACATACTCGGTATACTCGCGTTTCTGCACGAGTTGTTCGAGCCCCCGGTGGATGTAGCCGATCGAGGGGATCGCCTCTACCACCGTCTCATCTTCGAGGACGAGATCGATATGGATCGGTTCCGGCAGCACCGGGTGCTGCGGCCCGAACGGCACGATTATACGTTCTGACATCGGTCGCCTCCTCTTTTCGTGACGCTGAGCGGATACTTCTCTGCTGTCCTGATGAACGTTCCTTTGAAGTCGATGTTGATACCGGTCACCGGGATGCCGAAGAGATCGTGCATCTCGTTCTCGTAGACGAACGCCCCCCAGTATGTCCCGGTGATGCTCGGAACCTCTGTCTCCGGCCTGAGGGTCAGGCGGAGGTTTATGAACTGGTAACCCTTATCGAACGAGTAGTTGACCTCGTACGAGTCGCCGATATCCGTACACCCGATCTGGACCAGGCGATACCCATCGGCATAAAGTTTCCCGACCTCCGAAAGGAGGTTCTCCAGCGCAACGCCGATGATGGTCTGCTCCTCTTTCACTGTCATGTGCTCTCACCTGCCTGTTCTGTCTCTTGCGCGGCCCCATTCATCTTTGCTCGTTTCTCCTCAAGGATCGAGAGCGCTGCAACGACGCCGTCGATGATCTGTTCCGGTCTTGCCGCGCATCCCGGAATATAGACATCGACCGGGATAACTTTGTCGATGCCGCCGATGATATTGTAACACTCCCGGAATATGCCGCCGGTTGCGGCGCAGGCGCCGACCGCGATGACGACTTTTGGCTCCGGGATCTGCTCATAGATATTCTCGACCACCTCCCTGTTCTGTGCGTTGATCCCGCCGGTGATCAGCAGGACATCAGCATGTTTTGGGTTTCCGGTGTTGATGATACCAAACCGCTCCACGTCGTAAAGCGGCGTTAAGCACGCAAGCACCTCGATATCGCACCCGTTGCAGCTGGATGCATCGTAGTGAAGGATCCAGGGTGATCGCTTCATGAATGCCATGGTAATCATGCACCTCCAATCATCATATAGGCGAGGATCGCCAGATTTATGATGGCGATTACTGCCGCAATCCATCCACTTTTCAGCATCGCCTGCCACCGAACCCGTGCAGTGGCGTTATCGACGAAGATCTCGGCGAAGTACGTGACCGCGATTGCTATGATCCCGATCACGGGACTCCAGGCGAAGAAGAGGTAGACGAACCCGAGCAGGAAGACGTTCTCGTACCAGTGGGCGATCTCTATCCGCCCGAGCGTCGATCCCGAGAACTCCGTCGTTATGCCCTTGACGATCTCCTGGTGCGCATGGTGCGACGTCGATATGTCGAAGGGGGACTTCCGGAGCTTGATCGTGAGGATGATCGCAAAGCCGAGGAAGACCCCGGGGAGGTAGAGGATGGCCGGTATGGTTGAGGCAGCGATATCAGCGA
>JAAZGM010000153.1 GCA_012511245.1 Methanomicrobiales archaeon
CAGCATATAACTGATAAGTGATTTCAGAGGATCCGACTGAATTGCGTTGAGCAACAGCCTGTATTCATGACGAGACAATCATGCAGTGAGTGTGCTTCCACTGTCAGTTGTTTCATAGAGCACTACCTTCGTGCCGGGGCCCGGTTGATCTGGTATCCCCTGTAGAGTTCATCGAAGAACCCGTCATCGGGATCGGTGTTCCTGGGATCAGAGTTGCTCAACATGATCTTCGCGCCTTTCGTATCTGCCGAACGGAATGTTGAACCCACCCCGGGAGTTCACCCGGTAAAGGCCATTAAAGCATGTCCTGTTGAGGGCATTAGCGTTGTTCGTCCTCCACAGTATCCGGCACCGGTTTCGTCACCACTGCCGCCTCCCTGCGCCTGATCCTGCTGCCTGCCTGAACACCCGGGTTTTTCAGCATCTTCTCAATCGCCCATCGCCCTCTGCCGAGTTCTTCTCCCAGAATCTCGATCGCTCTCTTCTTCGTCTCGCCTGAATCGATGAGCGCAGCGAACCGTGAAACCAGGTATTTGCGGTCGGCGTCCGTCCAGGGTCTCCCCCGGTTCGCCGGTTCCTCGATCTGCGGGGTCCGGAGCGCGGGGAGGAGGTGGCCCGGCGTGGTACCTCGGAGTTCCGCGATCTTCAGGTCAAAGACCTCTCCTGAGACCTCAAACCCGGTCACCCGGCGGTTGAGGCCGATGGCCGCTTTTGCCGTCGAGAACCCGCCGAGGAACATATCGCAGATGAGATCGCCCTCGTTGCTGCTGTACTGGATCATCTTCATGAGCAGTTCTGCCGGCAACTCGTTCTTGTTCTTCACCCGCCCCGGTTTGTACTCGCGGTTGATGCACCAGACATCCTCGCGGTCGCGGTAGTTGGGCGACCTCCCGCCCGGCTCCCTCTCCCCGACCCCATAGCGCGACTCCAGGTTGAACGTCCGCCTGCCGCCCGGTTTTTCGTAGAAGAGGATGTGGTAGTGGGAGGAGACATACTTCCGGGTGGTGTAGACGCCGAAGTTGTACTTCCATATGATATGGTTGACCTCGCGTAGAGATGTCTCGCGCAATGCGTGGAGGATATGGTAGAGGTTCGTGTAGCCCGAGACGATGTAGATCGATCCGCCCGGCCTGAGGATTCGTTCGCTCTCCCGGATCCAGTCCCTGCTGAACTCTCCGTAACTGGATGCGGCAACCTCGACGTAACCCCCGACGACGAACGCCTCGTCCCGGTTGTAGTGCTGGTGCAACCGGTCGCCGTTGATGCCGTAGGGAGGATCGGTGACGATCAGGTCGACCGAACCGTCGGGGATATGCGCCCGTGCCCCTGCGATGCAGTCGCCGTTGTAGAATATGTTGCTATCGACCTCTTCACGCCTCATGCGCTCCTCCCCGGGCTTAGATGTAGATTATGTAGGTTATGCGACAATATGGTTGTGCTTCGCACTATTCTCTCCTGCTCTGGTGGGGAGGGGTGATGGAACCGGCACTGCACCTGGCGGGTCTATCCCCCACCTGCACAGGTTTATACTGTTGAATGTGAATGTCAATTGAGAACCGGAGATGAAGAGATCCGGACATTCCATGACAGGGCAATCCGGGAGGGCGCAGACCCCGCCTTCTGCTGGTATAAGAGAGGGCGGGCAGGGGGCTCCTGCAGTGGAGGAGCGGGCGCTACATGAGCGTATATCAGACCTTCAAGCCGAGAACGCCGCGCTCCGGCACGAGAACGCTGCGCTGAGTTCCATAATAGACACCCTGAAGAAGGGTGAGGACCATTACCCGCAGATCTTTGAGGGCGCACTCACCGGCGACTTCGTCACCACTGTTGATGGCCGGATAATCGCCTGTAATCCAGCGTTTACCAGAATATTCGGGTTTGCTTCCGTGGAAGATGCATTGAACAGCAGGATCCTGGAGTGCTATGATGATCCCGGAGAACGCGATACCCTTCTCATGCGCCTGCAACGAGCAGAGAAGATCGAGAACGAGGGTCGGATCCGAAGGCGCCGGGATGGAACACGTATCCATGTCGTGGAGAACATGGTCGGACGCTTCAACGCTGATGGCGAGTTGCTTGAGATCCGGGGTTACGTCTACGACGATACCGACCGCAGGCGGATGGAGGAGGCACTGCGCGAGAGCGAGGAACGGTTCCGTATGGTTCTTGAAAACTCGCTTGATGTAGCCTACCGGCGCAACCTGCAGACGGATCACTACGATTATATGAGCCCGGCCATCGGGGAGATCCTTGGTTTCACCCCGGAAGAGATGGCTGCAATGGATCAGGATGAGGTCATGGATCGCATTCACCCTGAAGATCGCCCGGCGGTTGAAGGCGTTCTTTGTACATCTGCTCTCAGGGAGAGGGCGCTCCTCATATACCGGTTCCGGGCGAAGAATGATCGGTACCGCTGGCTCGAAGATCACTTCACAGCGACCAGCGACCCCGATGGCCGACCCCTCTACCGGGGTGGCATCGTTCGCGATATCACCAACCGGAAGAGGACGGAGAGAGAACTCGCCCGGGTCCACCGGGATCTTGAGTCTGCCCATCGGGAGGCGAACCTCTACCTCGACATACTGACCCATGATATTGGAAACACCGAAAACGTCTCGAACCTCTATGCTGAACTGCTCGTTGACTCCGTAGATGGCGCGGCAGTTGATTATGTAGTGAACCTGAAGCGCAGCATAACCAAGAGCATCGAGATCCTTGGAACCGTCACGAAGATCCGGCAGATACACGCCGGGTCGCCCACACTTCAGCCGACCGATCTCGATGCGGTCATCCAGGCAGAGATCATCCACTTTCCGCAAATTCTCATCCTTTACGCGGGGACCAGGGTCACGGTTCTCGCCGACGACCTCCTCAGTGAGGTCTTCACGAACCTGATCGGCAACGCCGTAAAACACGGCGGCCCTGATGTTACGGTAACTGTCCGGGTCGAAGTTGCGGAGGGAGGGTTCATCCGGGTGACGGTCACGGATACCGGCCAGGGTATCCCGGACGATCGGAAAGAAGAGGTTTTCCGTTGTTATGAGCGAAAACAGCGGCGGGTTGGCCAGGGACTTGGCCTCTACCTTGTGCAGATCCTCATCGAGCGCTACGGTGGCAGGATCTGGGTGGAGGACCGGATACCCGGGAACCCGGGTGAGGGGGCGGCGTTCGTCTTCCTGCTCAGGGAGGGGGATGGTGCACCGGTGTGGCCGGGGGCTGAGAGGGTGGAGAGGTGAGAGCCGACCGGCGCCCCGTCTACACTCCTCACTCGATCGTCTGGATCACCGCCACCCGCCACTCTACCCCGTGAAGTCCGGTTGTAGTCCAGATGATCTCCTTCTGCACCGCATCTCTCTCGCCGGCGGCAAACTCGTAGGTTGCAGTGCCGTAGCGCTCTGAGGTTACCCGACGGGCGGCGTCCTGCAGACCGGGTGAGTCCACGTAGAGCGGGTCATCAAACGTCATCCTCCCGATCTGAGCTGGATCGGTGTCGTAAAGAACTCGCCCATCTGTCTGGACGACCATCACCTGGTAGGAGGTGCCGGCCACCGCCGGCCGAACGACATCGGCGATCAGGAGGTCTGGATGGAAGACGATAGAGGCGAATCCAACAGATTGATCGTTGTTCGTAAAGATCGGCGCAGCGATCACCACCGCCGGGAACCCCTCCGCGACCGTGATCACCTCGCTCATGATCGGCCGCTTCGTCGCGAGGATGCGCTGGACATTGGGCTGGTGCTTGAGATCCGCACCCTCGGCGCTCTGGTATGCCGCAGGTTCGGCGGCAAGGATCGTGCCGTTCATGTTGCTGGCTGTGCAGTCGACGATGGCCGGATCGGTATCGCTCAGGTTCAGGAGAATCTCGCGGGCTGCGGCACCGGAGAGATCGGTCTTCCCGAGCTCGAGCGCAGCATATGCGAGACGGCTGTCCAGTGTTTCAAGTGCTGCAGCGATATCTGATTGGAGGTGGATGAGGAGCGTCGCGGCCTCATCGTCGGCTATGGAGGTAGGTGGTGTGAGAGAGTTCTGCGCAGCAAGACCGACGCCGATGGCGATCAGTATCGCCAGGACGGCAACAATCCATGGGTATATCTGAGAATTCATCGAAGTCACTCAATACAGGAAGTAGGGATGCGGAGGATTAAAGTTCTCTGGAGATGATCCCACCCGGAGAACGTGTTTCTCACCTGAACGAACGCTCTCGGAGGCGGTTTTTGTGCATCTTCAGGATGATGATGCCGATCAGGATGGCGAGGACGATTGCAACCAGGATACCGATCCCGAGTGCATGATTCTGCTGGTAGATGTCCAGGATCACATCGGCACCGAGAGCGATGACGAGGCAGGAGGTAAGCGATCCGATACAGACACACGAAAAGACCCGTTGCTCACTCATGCCGAGCAGCCGCCCGAGGATCGACCCGTTCATCGCCCCGGTTCCCTGAAAGGGGAAGAAGACGAAGAGGATGAGACCGATCGTTGAGAATCGCCGGAGCCAGGGATGCGTCTCGGTATAGTTCCGCCCCAGCGTCATCCCGCTCTTGAGTACCCGGCCCACGAACGGGATCTTCAACGCCAGATCTAAGTTCCAGACGACGAAGAGGGAGGCAGCGACATCGAGGAGGAAAATCACGAGCGTGATGAACCACCAGGAGTACCCCATCAGAATGGCGATGGGGATGATCGTCTCCTTCCCGGCAGGGGGAACGAAGTAGGCGACGATCAGCCCGGAAAGAAGGAAAAACTGCTCATAAGGTTCGGTCAGGTAGAGGGCTGCAAAGATGATCGGGATGATGGCAAGCGGGAAGATGAACTTTATGGGACCGACCAGGTAAGGGTTTCTGAGGATGACTTTCCAGCCTTCGACGAGAGTAGTGACTGTATTTTCTGCACTCATGGGTCGGTCTTCCGGTGGGGGACGCTCTGTTCTGGTTTGAAGTTATCGAATAAATACGTTGTCTGCGTATTATCCAACAGGTTCAAGAGTATGCAATGCGATGGAAATACCATGGTTCCCGTTATCCGGTCGTCCCGCTCTCTCCCCGTCGTCGATGCCGGCACCCGGGAGAGCGCTCTGTGTACGATTGCAAATGTTGGGACCGCACTTGAGACCCTTCGTGAGGTGAGGAAGCACGTTCGCGGCGACCACAAGCGGCGTCTCGATGATGTTGCGGTGATCCTCCGCGTCGTCGCGCTCGATGCTCAGGCGACGTACGCGATCACCGATGAGGAAGCCCGGTCATTCATTCGGGATTGCCGTTCAGGGTGAGGTCGCCGGGCAGCACCGGCCCGGCGAGGACGCAGGTGAAGCGTTCCCACCTGTCTGCCCCCTCCCCGATGTAGTTCCGGACAATCCGGTAGCCCTGTTCAAGAGCCACCGGGTACGCCCGGAACTCCTCGATGAGCTGGAGGCGCGCCTGTGCTGCCTCCCGGTCAAGGAGCAGGATGTCCTGGAGAGACCGGCATGCTTCCTCCCGCGAGAGCGTGCCGCTGAGGAGCCCTCGTGCCACATGGGCGTTTCCTGTACGGTTCAGAACGGCGGATGCGGCGGTCACGGTACTGAAGAGGGTGGCATCTTCGGGCTCGAACCCGGCAAGAGGGAAGAGTTCCTCCTCGAAGAACTGCGCCCGTTCGGTTCCCGGGAAGATCATCTCCTCCCCGAGCTCGGCCGATCCTTCAGCGACTGTTGCGAGCGGCGATACAAGGGTGACGATCGAGTGCTCGATCCAGCCCCGGGCCTGGACGAGCGCAGTCTCCCGGATCGCCCGCAGCGTGTGGCGACCAGGATAGCCTTCATGGCAGGCATAGACCAGTGCCCGATCGATGGAGATCGGCAGATCGGTATTCACCCGGACGAGGCTCGTTCCGTTCCCGGTATAATGGATGATTGCCTCCCATGGTTCTCCGGTGGTGTAGCCGATCTCGAGTTGTTCTCCTGCCGGAAGTGCCAGGTGTTCGGCAGTTCTGCGGCGACTTCCGGCAAATGCTGCTGAAAAGACAGGTTCCAGGCGGTCAGGAGGTATGATGAACGAGTCCATGAACGTCCGGTAACGGCTGAAAAGATCCCCGCCTCCGGGAAGGCAGGCATCGAGCGTTTCATGGAGTTCACTGTACCAGTCGGGGTTTTCTTCCACTACAGCGATCCCGTAGAGCGCACTGGTCTCAGCATCGAGTGCGAGATTCTCTCCCGCGAGGATTCCAGCGCGGGTCTTGAGCGCCCGGAGCATCCCGTAGAGACAGGTGTGGCGTATGCGCCCGGCATCATCCAGATGGTCGGGGTCGATACGATCCAGGGTGGCAAGGAGGTCGGCGGCGTATCTGGCGATGCGGTCAGGTGGGACTATGACCGTGAGCGCTTCGCCTTGCACCTCAACCGGGCCGAAATAGGCATCTACAAAGACCGGATCGTGCACACCGAGCCAGAGCGCACATTTGACATAAAATCGCGCCACGGCGTCCATATCTCCCGCCTCGGCGGTGTTCTCTCCGGTATAGGCTGAAAGTTCCATCCTTCACCTCCCCTGAGATATGCGCCTCCCGGATACTTAATCGCCGTGATCTGCATCCGTCTGCATAGGATTTAATCCGTCCCCTACCAACCTCTATGATGATGAATGAGTCGCTCCGGCAGGTCGTCCACCTCATCTTCGGTCTTGGGATCGCAGGTTTCGTCCTCCTCTTCGACCGCGATATCGTCCTCTCTATCCTTGTCCTCACACTCTTTGTGGGTTTCATCCTCTCTGACGCCGTTGCCCGGGGCTACATCATCCCGGTAGTATCGCCGATCATCTCTGGTCTCGAGCGGCGTGATGTCGCGCCGGGAAAAGGCGCGCTCTTCTTCGCGCTCGGAGCGCTCTTCTGTATTGTGTTCTTTGCAAAAGAGGTTGCTTTTGCCGGACTCGTGGTGCTCTCGCTCCTCGATAGCGTCACCACTCTTGTCGGTGTCCGGTTTGGCAGAACCCGGATCTACAACCATAAGTCCCTTGAGGGCACACTGGCCGGGTTTGCAGTGACAGCAGCCGTGCTCTCCCTCTTCATCCTGCCGGGGATAGCCATCGTGACAGCGGTTGCGTCAGCCATCGCTGAACTGGTGAGCCCTGTGGATGATAACCTCATCATCCCGGTCGTGGCCTGCCTCTCCATTACGCTGCTGCTCTGAACGTACGATCCTGTTCTCCTCGCTGGCGGGGAGGCTCCTGTCGACGGGTTCTTCAAACGAACGCCGGATGAGTTCGAAGGCCGCCCTGAGGATGATGGCAGCGGCTGCGAGCGCGATGAGGGTGTCAAGCGCCAGTAAACCGGTCGGATGAATCGGGATGAACCCGGCGGAGGTGCCGGGCGTCGCTCTCGAGTGCGATCGACCCGGTCTTCTTTGCTACCGCCGTCAACCGGGAGGAGACAGAGAGGTTCATCCCCGCCGAGAGCAGCATGACGATGATACCGATCCCGGGCTCCTCGACGTTCAGCGTCTCCTCTCCACCGAGGAGATTCTTCGTTGCCTCGCTGATGATCAGGACGGCCGCGGCGAGTATCAGAACTGCCTCGATAAGTCCCGATATGCTCTCACATTTTCCATGCCCGAAGGTGTGGCATTCGTCGGGCGGACGGGCAGACTGGCGAACCGAGATGTAGGCAATGATCGCGGCGATAAGGCCGATAGCGATGCCGGCGACCGGTTTCGCTACGACGAGGATCGTGTTTGAGGCGACCGAGAGGTGTGCGGTTTTTTCTTTGAGCACACTCCCCTGAAGCGGCTGCCTCCATACCTTCTGCCGGGATAGGGCATGTGCGGCAGAGGCTCTCCTCCCGGAGGGATTCCCGGGAGGATGCAGACGCCCCTCAATCAACCGTGAGGATGATGAGCGAATCGGTCCCTTCGCGCCCCGGGGAGACCCCTTCGGTCAGGATCACGCGCTCACCGGGGCGG
Source organism: Methanomicrobiales archaeon (assembly GCA_012511245.1). Lineage (GTDB taxonomy): Archaea > Halobacteriota > Methanomicrobia > Methanomicrobiales > Methanoculleaceae > Methanoculleus. The sequence continues at coordinate 7,928 of JAAZGM010000153.1, forward strand.
ATCAACCCCGAGTCCCTGATCGAGTCGAGGATCGCTCCGTGCCAGTACTCCTTCTCGCTCCGGATCAGGAACGGGCAGACGCCGTATGAGAACGCCAGGAACTTGGAGGTGGCCGGGTTCCGGGTGAACGCAAGGATCCAGGCACCGGGTTTGAACCGCGAGATGTTCCGCGCCGTGCTCCCCGAACGGGTGGGTGTCAGCACGAACTGGATACTGAGCGCATCCAGCGCCTCGATGACGTTTAGCGAGACGACATCGTTGACGGTGATCTTCTCCCGCCCTTTCCCCTGCCGGAAGAAGTCGAGCGGGGCGCACCTGGCTCCAACGAGCGAGCGTTTCTCCTCGGTTGAACGAGCGATCTTCGCCATCATCGCCACCGTATCGACCGGGTACTTCCCGATGGACGTCTCCTCAGAGAGCATGACGGCATCTGTCCCATCGAGGATGGCGTTTGCGACATCGGTCACCTCTGCCCGGGTAGGCCGGATGTTGTCGGTCATCGACATCAGCATCTGCGTGGCGGTGATCACCGGCCGGCCGAGGATGTTGGCCTTCTGGATTATCAGTTTCTGCACCGCAGGGACATCCTCGATGGGCGTCTGGACACCGAGATCACCGCGGGCGATCATGACGCCGTCGGTCTCCTGGAGGATCCCGTCGAGGTTTGCGAGCGCTTCCTGTCGTTCGATCTTTGCTATAACCCGGATGGACTTCCCCGACCGTGCAGCATACTCGCGGGCTTTCAGGATATCCTCCGGTCGCTCGATGAAAGAGATGCTGAACGTGTCGAGCCCCTCTTCAAGCCCGAAGTCGATACACTCGAGGTCACGGTCGGTCACGGCGCTGAGGGCAACGATCCCCCCGCCGCCGACAAGGCTCATCCCCTTGCGCGAGAGGAGGGGGCCGCCGATGATCACGGTTGCCCGGATATCCGTCGCGCCTACCTCGTCGACCCGGAGCTGGAGGAACCCGTCGTTGAGGAAGATGGTGCTCCCCTCCGAGACCAGCTGGGGAAACTGTGGGAATTCGACGGGGATCCGGGCGCCGTTGCCTGATGCCGGGGCGGTCGTGAGGGTGACGACCTCGTCCTTCTCGAGTTCAAGGGGTTCATGCGCAAGGTCGCCGATCCGGATCTTTGGGCCGGGGAGATCGATCAGGATCGTTATGGGCAGTCCGGTCGCCTCGGCTGCGGTCCGGATGTTTCTGATATTCTCCCGATGCTCGTCGAACGTTCCGTGAGAGAGGTTGAGCCGGGCAACATTCATGCCTGCTCTGGCCATCCGGGCGAGCGTATCCGGAGACCTGGATGCGGGTCCTATGGTGCAGACGATCTTGGTCTTCTGGTTGGGCAGGACCATCCGCTTCCGTTTTACCTGCTCTGATATGCGTTGCAATGTCTCTTCGAGCATCATAATGTATCCTCAGGCGCCGGTATAGGATTAATCTTCGCCCGGCCAGTCCGTCGGGTCCAGGGCGAACCGTTCTATCCGGTCATTTTGTCTATCAGCTGGTTGTGCGGCACGGTCACTCCCGGCCGAGCCGGGTATTATCCGGCTCCTCCACCATCGTCACCGTAACCTTTCGCCCGCTCCCGGTGTTGTAATCGCTGATACGCCGCCGTGCATGCTCGATCATGCCCCCGGTGGTGATGATGAGCGAATTCTCACCGATGAGGGCTTTTAAGATGCATTTGTCGATGACGCCGTAGGTGAAATCGAGGGGGATCTGTTCGCGGCCGGCGAACTCTTTTGCGCGGGTGCCCATCGCTCCCACGTGATCGATCGCCCCCGTTCCGGTGAGGAGTGCACGTATTCCGTCTCCCCCGGTCAGATCGGGGTCGCAGAGGTAGATCGTCCCGGTTGTGTCACAGCCCGGGGCGTGGGCGTGTATCGTCCGTTCGATCCGGTCGGTGAACTCGAGCACACTCTTAGGGGGCGCGCCCCGGTCGATGATGCCCCGGAGACCGAGCTCGTTGTAGAGGTCGAGGAGGGCTGGAGGTTTCAGCCGTGCGGACGCGAGGAGACTGTGGTCGGAGAAGACCTCTCCCGGAGAGCCCCGGGCGAGGATGCCCCCCCGCTCCATGAGTATGACCGAGTCCGCCCAGCGATAGGCGAGTTCGACGTCGTGCGTGGATATGAGCACCGTTCTGCCGGAGGAAGTGAGTTCATCGAGGAGTTCCATCACCTCCTCAGAACTTGCGGGGTCGAGGGTGTTCGTCGGTTCGTCGAGGACGAGGACCGATGGATCCATCGCGAGGATGCCGGCGATGGCGACCCGTTTCTTCTCCCCGCCGGAGAGGTGGTGGGGCGGGCGCCTCTCGTAACCGCGGAGTCCAACGCAGCCGAGTGCATCCTGCACTGCTTTCCGGACGGCGTCAGGGGGGAGATCCAGGTTCACCGGCCCGAAGGCCACATCCGCTTCGACGGTCGGGGCGATGATCTGGACGTCGGGGTTCTGGAAGACGAACCCGACCTGGCGGCGGAGTTCACGGAGGCTCCGCCTGTCGTAGGCGAGCGGCCGGCCGTTGAAGCGGATCTCACCTGAGGTCGGCCGGAGCATGCCGTTGAGCATCAGGAGGAACGTTGACTTTCCGGCACCGTTCGGGCCGACGAGGGCGGTCTTTGATCCCGCCTCGATCCGGATACTCACCCCGTCAAGGGCGGTGGGGCCGTTTGGGTAGGTGTAGGTGACGTTATCGGTCTCAAGCAGTGGTGTCATACGAGTGTCAGACCTCCGGTGGAGAGCGAGATGCTGAGGATTGCGAAGCAGTAGATCAGGACCGCGGCGAGTGAGAGGGCGGAGATCGGCCGGGCGTCGTCCGGGACATCGAATTTGCCGTCATAGCAGCGTGCATCCATCGCGAGAACCAGGGCTTCCCCGCTCTCCCAGGTCCTGATGAAGAGTGCCCCTGAGAGCATCCCGAACGTCTGCACTGACTCCCGGAACCGGCCGTATCCAAGGCGCATCTCCTGCGCCCGGTGGATCTCGCCCACCTCTTCGATGAGGATGAAGATGAACCGGTAGGTGAGCATGGCGAGATCGATGAAGACCGCAGGCACCCGGAGCTTCCGGAGGATATCGAAGATCCCGGTCATCGGCGTCGTGAGGGCGATGAAGTAGAGCGAGCACATGCCGCCGAAGACCCGGGCAAGGAGGAGGATGGCAAGGTTCACGCTGCCGGTCGTGATGGTGAGGGGGAGGCCGGGAACCTCGAAGAGGACCTCTCCGCCCCCGGTGATGAAGAGGATCACGGTGATGCTCATCAGGGTAAATGTGACCGGGATGAGGAGGAGGCGGGCATAGACCTTCGCGGGGATCTTTGCGAGGAAGAGGATGGCGGTGCTCATCGAGACCGCGACGAGCAGGGGTGCTATGAGACCGGGTGATGAGACCGAGAGGAGGATGCTTGAGAGCCCGATGATGAGTTTAAGCCCGGTACTCACCTCCCGGAGATCGTTTGTCCGGGCAAAATCCTCAAGCACCTCGTACATCTCCTCGACCTCCTGCTCCTGGTTTGCCGGGTTACCCTAAAAGCTGCATGGCGTCCGTCATCTTTCCGGTGCCCTGGATGTGAAAATAAAAAGGGGGTTTTGTGGAGATCAGGCTGTTTTCCTGCCGGCCTGCCAGGAGCCAAAGACGTAGCCGATGATCAGCGCGCCGATGGCTGCCTGCAGGGCGAAGAGGAGTGACTCGATCTCGCCGCTCGGGGGTTCCCAGAAGGGTTCGATCCAGGGTTCGTAGCCTGAGGCCTCGATGAGGTCGGCGGCACCGTCGTCGGCCCCGCCCCAGGCCTCCTCCCCTTCGCCAAGGCCGGCCTGTATCACGCCATTCTGGTAGAGGAAGATCCCGGCGAATATGATGATGAGCACGGCAACCGCAAGTTCCATACCGTACTTCATGCTGCGGCCTCCCGGAGTTTCTGGATGGTGCTCTCGGAGAGAAGGTTTAAACGGGTGAGGATCTCGGGTTTGAGCTGGACGATATACTTGAAGACCAGCGCAATGACTGCACCCTCGATGATGGCGAGCGGGATCTGGGTGACGGCGAAGATCGCGGCGAAGGCCGTGAATGCGCCGACAAATCCGGTCGCCCCGGGGAAGGCGAGTGCGAGCTGGATCGATGTGACGACGTAGGTGGCAAGGTCGGCGAGGGCCGCAGCGACAAAGACCGTTGCGTACGTATTCGCACCTGCCCGGGTTCCGGCCTTATAGATGAGGTAGGCGACGGCCGGCCCTGCGATTCCCATCGAGAAGACGTTTGCCCCGAGGGTTGTGATCCCGCCGTGTGCAAGGAAGATCGCCTGGAAGATCAGGACGATCAGCCCGAGGACCGCGGTGATACAGGGGCCGAAGAGGACGGCGCCGAGTCCTGTCCCCGTGGGGTGGGAGCAACTCCCGTTGAACGAGGGGAGTTTGAGCGAAGAGAGAACGAAGACAAATGCACCTGCGACCGCAAGGAGCGGTAACACCTCTCGTTTCTCTTGAACAAGCTTGTTAATCCGGTAGAGCCCGACGATGATGAAGGGCAGCGATACAAGAAACCAGATCTGCCACCAGGGGTCTGGTAAGAATCCTTCCATGATGTGCATGCGTAGTTCACCTCGAGGTCGCCAGATCGGCGCACAGTTCAAATTAATCTGAACTATAACAAATTAATCTGATGTATCGAGGTTATCTCAGGTCATATTTATCTTCTGCGGTATACAAGACTACAGGAACGTTATGCGGCCAATTCCACGAATTATCGTCGCCGGGACCCACAGCGGTTGCGGTAAGACCTCGCTTGCAAGCGGCCTGATGGCGGCGCTCATCGCCCGGGGACTTACCGTCCAGCCCTTCAAGGTAGGGCCGGATTTCATCGATCCCACGCACCACTCGGTTATCTGTGGCCGGACGTCACGCAACCTCGATCCGTTCATGATGGGGGAGGCAGGGGTGCGGGAGACGTTCGTCCGTGTCTCTACCGGGGCCGATATCGCCATCGTTGAGGGTGCGATGGGGCTCTATGATGGCCTCGAGGGGGGTGATACCGCGAGCACGGCGCACGTCGCAAAGATCCTCGATGCCCCGGTTCTCCTCGTTGTGGATGCCGGGGGTGCATCACGGAGCGTCCATGCCATGATCCAGGGCTACGCGGGGTTTGACCCTGCTGTCCGGGTTTCCGGGGTTATCCTCAACAGGATCGGGAGCCCCCGTCACCTTGCCATGATCGAGGAGACACAGAGCCTTCCCATCTACGGGGGGATCCCGCGGCGAAAAGATCTCGCGGTCGAGAGCCGGCATCTCGGGCTCGCAATGGCGGCTGAGACAGGGATGATGGCCGGGTTCGGTGCAGTGATGGAGGAGGCGTGTGATCTCTCCGGCATCATCGATCTCGCCCGGTCGGCCCCGCCCCTCCCGGCGCCGGTGGATACCCCGGGACGGACGGAGGCGCGGGTGCGCATCGGCATCGCAAAAGATGCAGCGTTCTGTTTTTACTACGCTGACAACCTCGATCGGCTCGTTCAGGCCGGAGGTGAGTTGATCTTCTTCTCGCCGATGACCGATCGGCTCCCTGACGTGGATGCCCTCTATCTCGGGGGCGGCTACCCGGAGCTCCACGTGGAGGCGCTCTCCTCCTCCCGGTGCCGGGAGGATATCCGCCGGGCGGCTGACGACGGCATGCCGGTCTACGCAGAATGTGGCGGGCTCATCTACCTCACCGAGCGTCTTGTAACCGCTGAGGGCGACCATCCGATGGCCGGTATCCTCCCGGCAACGGCGGAGATGATGGACCGGATTCAGGCGCTCGGGTATGTCGAGGCCCGGGCTGGCGGGGCTACCCCGGTCTTTGTCCCGGGATCAACCTTCCGTGGCCATGAGTTCCACTATTCCCGGATTGACCCCGCCCGTGATGCCCGGTTTGCTCTGGAACTCATCCGTGGGCGGGGGATCGTCGAGGGGCGGGATGGGCTTATCGCACAGAACGCGGTCGGGCAGTATACCCACACTTACTTCCCGGAGGGGTTCGCCGAAAGGCTGGTCGAGGCGGCCGGGGCATACCGGCGGACATAAGGAGAACCTTACACCCGCCGGTGGGGAAAGAGAGGGATCAGGGGGTGACGATGACCGTCCCGGTGAATCCCGATATCCATGACTGGTAGGTGTAGTTCCCCTCGGCGCTGAAGGTATAGGTATACGTATCGCCCGGTTTGAGTACCCCGGAGCTGAGGAACCCGGTATCCCCGGTCGTCGATACGGTCTGGTCTGCTGAAGCGTCGTTTGTCCACTCTACTGTGGTGTCGGCAGGAACGGTGAGGGTCTCCGGCACAAATCCGCTGTCGGTGATGGAGATGATCTCATCAGCAACAATTACCACTACCGGTGTTCCCGGCGGTGTCTCTGCCTCGTCCGACACCATTGTGATCTCAATCTCCTCCA
>JAAZGM010000154.1 GCA_012511245.1 Methanomicrobiales archaeon
CAGGATCATCCTTTACTCCCCCGCCCTTGTGGATCATTGGGGGCTTGAGCGCTACCGGAAGAAGATTGCGATAGCTCATGAGCACCTGCTCGACTTCGGGGTGTTCAGGGCCGAGGTGCCGTTCGGCGAGCGACCCGTAACCGTCGGGTACATCGGGCGCCTGGCCGGGGAAAAAGGTGTCTGGAACTTTGTCCGCGCCCTCCCCCTGATCGCCGCCGAGAGACAGGATGTGCAGGTCTTCATCGGTGGGGACGGCCCGCTGCTCCCTGAGATCCAGGAATTCGTCAGGACCAGCAGACTTTCGGAGCGGGTGACATTCGCAGGATGGATCCCCCACGAGGATCTGCCTCGCTGCCTCAACACCCTCAGGCTGCTCGTCCTCCCTTCATATACAGAAGGGCTCCCGAACATCATGCTCGAGGCGATGGCTTGCGGGACGCCCGTGCTCGCGACATCTGTGGGCGCTATCCCGGATTTCATCAGGGATGGCGAGACCGGTTTCATTCTTGCGTCAAATGCTCCGGAAGCCATCGCGGCCTCTGTTCTTGCGGCCCTCGCCCGGCCTGATCTGGAGTTCGTTGCGGATGCCGCCGGGAGGCACATACGAGAAGAGATCACCTGCGAGTGCGCGACTGCACAGTTTGCAGCCGCCATCGACGGCCTTTGAAGGTGATCCACGGAATGTCTCCGGTATTGTTCCGCGAAAACCTGGATAAGACCCTTGCCCGGCTCGGCATCATCGTCTCGCTCGCCCTCATAGCCATCCTCGCCGTCACCATCGGCCGTCCGGTATTCATCCTCGTCGGCATCCTCACCATCCTCTCCTGCCTGATCTGGCTCAGTATCAGGGAGCATGTGGCGGTACTGATCTTCCCGGAGATCCGGGCGGCCGATGATAGCCGCCTCTCCACCGTGCTGTTCATCGTATTTCTTGCTCTCTACCTGTTGAGCATCGTTGCACTCCACTTTCGTGCATCGCTCTATGAACGCCCGCTCGCCTACTTCATCCTGGCCGCTCTCATGGCCGGTGTCATTGCCATCGAGATCCTCCTGCCCCATGGGAGGAAGGCTGCCCGGATCCTGCCGCAGATCGTTCTCCTCGGTATCTCAATCTCCTGGTCACAGGCCTTGCTCTTTCCCGGTCTCCTGGGTTCGGATCCCTGGTGGCACAACATGTTCACATCGCATATCCTGAATTTCCATGCCATTCCCGGCGGTTACTGGTATACCTACATGCCGCTGTTCCACCTGGAGGTCGTCGGAACCACACTCCTTGCCGGGCTCGACTACCGGCTTGCGGCGATGTTCTCGGTGAGTCTGGCGCAGCTCATCGTCTTCCCGCTGGCTGTCTTCCTCATCGGGAAGGCACTCCTCGGCGACGAGCGGATCGGGCTTTTTGCCGGACTCATGCTGATCACCGCAAACCAGCAGATCGGCATGAGCACTGCGTCGATCCCCAATGCCTTTGCGGCGATATTCATGGCCCTTGTCCTTGTCCTTCTTTTCAAGGGGAGCTACGCGAACCGGGCACGGGTGCAGTATCTTGCATACTTCCTCCTTGCTGCCATCATCCTGACGCATACCATTACGGCGGCATGCGTGGCGGTGGTGCTCTTCCTGACATGGGGCGCATGTTGGCTCTACGATATCTTACGGTGGGATACTGCCCGGAAGGTGTATCCTGTCACGCTGAGTATGGCCTCGGTCTTCCTCGTTGCCGTGTTCGGATGGTGGTACTTTGTCTCGGGGCATATCGCGGTGCTCCTCGACCTCGTCCGGCAGGGGTTCACCCGGGATTACTTCGTCAGCAACCCGGCGGTCGTCGATGCATACCCCGGGCTTGTGCCGGTTGCTGAGCAGATCTTCAACAACATCGGTATGTTCCTCTTCTTTACCCTAAGTCTCATCGGCA
>JAAZGM010000155.1 GCA_012511245.1 Methanomicrobiales archaeon
ATCATGATCCTATTATGATCCCATTGATCCTTCTATGATTGTTTGCTATCCACCTCCGCATAGATCAGCGAGTAGCGCACACCAGGCCCGGTTGTTCACTCTCTGCGAAGAATGCCGCTTTGAACCATCACCTTAAGATCCCGTGTTGCGGTTGCCCGGTAGTGCACTAAACGGTAACTGAAAATGATAGTCCAGAACTCCTGCCGGGTTCAGATGTGATCTGGAATATCCTCCTGTCCTTCACAGCGGGAAGATCGCATACAGGATATACCAGATATACACCACCGGGATCCAGAAGTGATACCCTTCCCGGCAACTCGTCGCGAACCGGGCGGCGACGACGAACTCCCGGGCGAGCGGGAAGAGCATCAGCACCGGGACGGCATGCTTCAGGGCGTAGACACCGATGGCGGGCATGAAGAGAAAGGCCGGGGAGCGGGCGCCCCTCTGCCGGATTGCGGAAGGTTCCCGCGATAGGGCGGATATGGTCTCGGGGATGGTCCTTGAGGCGACTCAGGAATACTTCCCGGTCGGGAAGACAACCTACCACGAGCATCTCAACGCCCTCACGAAGGCCGGAGCCGGCCGGAAACGTGGTTGCCGCCTGCAACGTCCGGACGAAACCCGCAAAAACCCGGACTGAGCACGAGATCCAGTAATCCCCGATTACATACTGGATCCGAGATCCGGCGCCCCCCCTTCGTTTTTAAAATTATTCGATACAGTAAGGTTTATATTGAGTCCGTCTCTTTTCTCCGGGATGGTTGGCTCACTCTTTTAACCATCCGGGCAAGAAAATCCTGTATGCGCCGGAGAGAACCGGTGCGAAGGAGATAGCAAAAAATGCAACAACAACCTGGAAGAACCCCCGGTGGGGGAGGAACCGAACCGAGAACCAGCGGCGGCAGCCCGGACCTGAAGTGTGACCGCACCGTCGGCCAGGCCGCCACTGGTACATCTTCACCAAAAGAGATAAGCGTCTCTCCGGTGCCGCTCTTCCTCGTCCCGCGGGCGGTGGCGGACGCTATTCGGCAGTATGGGAGAGCCGTCCGCGAGATCAACGTCCGAAGAACGCGAAACCACCAGTATACGATCAGCATCGAGCGGGGGCGGCCATGACCCCGGAGTTAGGCACCCTCTCTCATGGGGCCGGTGGAGTGCTCCTTGTCACTGTCGAGGCCGAGCGCTACCGGATCGAGGGTGAAGACCTCAATAACCTGCTCTTCTACGGCAGGGTGATCCCGATCACGCAGAACCGCTCGCGGACGACCCCGGGCGGCATCCCGGTCAGCGGGATCGTCATCGAGGGGCACGCGGCGATGAACGCTTCGGGAAAGGCAGTGATGCTCCATACCCGTATGGGCTCCTACATCATCCCGCTCATCAGTTTCCAGCGGGTTGCCCGCGGAGAGGCGGTGAGCGCTCCCCTCTTCCCTCTCGTGCCGGGGGTGACAGGGTGAAAGGCGATATCGGAGAGGCGGTGAAGATCCTTGCCGACGGCGTGGTCGAGGTCCGGGTGCTCGCCGACGGTGCGACACACTCCGGCTACTTCGATGACTATGAGGCGCTCGCCCGGGCGGTCGATGCCCTCGATACCGACCCCTCGGTATCCGGGATCTACGTCACCTTAAATGACGTCAACCCGGCGCTCCTCGCCCGGCGGGCGAACCGGATCAAGATGCGGCTCTCCCGCAAAGACGCCACCACGGCGGATGTCGATATCCTCCGGCGACGCTGGCTCCCGGTCGATATCGACCCGGTCCGGCCGAGCGGGGTCTCCTCGACGGACGCGGAACACGCGGCGGCGCTTGACGCAGCGGAGCGGATCGCGGCCTGGCTTGCCGAACTGGGGCTTCCCGAGCCCCTTCGGGCGGATTCCGGGAACGGCGCCCACCTCCTCTACCGGATCGACCTCCCGAACGACGAGGCGGCAACCGCGCTCGTGAAAGGATGCCTTACGACGCTCGACGCCCTCTTCTCGAACGAGGCCGTCACCGTCGATACCGCGAACCACAACGCCGCACGGATCTGGAAACTCTACGGGACCATGTCCCGGAAGGGCGACAATACGGTGGAACGGCCCCACCGGCGGGCGAAGGTGCTTGCCATGCCGAACGAGATCCGCATGGTGCCCCGGGAGAACCTGCAACACCTCGCCGGACTCCTCCCCCACGAGGAACCGGTTGCACCGCGACCGAAAACCGGCATCGACCTCGCCGCCTGGCTCCTCGACCATGGCATCGCCGTCCGG
>JAAZGM010000022.1 GCA_012511245.1 Methanomicrobiales archaeon
GACATCATGGAAAGCGAGGACATGGGCGCGATCAAGGCCAAGATCGATGAGCTTAAGGCCAGAGATCCCGGTGCCTTCGGCGCAGAGCCCATGGTCGTCGAGGTCAAGGAAGCAGGCGGTGCGGCAGAAGTTGCCGTTGCAGGTGCAAACCCCCAGTTCCTTGAGATCGAAGGACGACTCAATGCCATCGAAGAGAGGATCGAGTTCGTCGATGCAGAGATTGCCCAGCGCGTCGGAAGAAAGATCGGGCGCGATATCGGCATCCTGTATGGCCTGGTTGCAGGTTTGATTGTATTCATGATGTTGTTGGTATTACTGCCCAAGTTGATTGGGTACCTGTAAAGGAGGATTGACGAATATGTTCAAATTCGAAAAAGAGCAGACGGTACACGACTTCAACGGTACCATGATCGGCGGGCAGCCTGGAGAATACCCGACCGTGCTCGGTGCATCCATCTTCTACAACAAGCACGAGATTGTACTGGATGACCACACTGGAAAGATTGACAAACCCGTGGCAGAGGCGCTCTGGAACCGCTGTCAGGAACTCTCGGACACCACCGGCATTCCGCACTTCCTCCAGATCATCGGGGAGTTCGGCGAGGCCTTTGAGAGTTACATCGACTGGTTCTGCGGCATCGACGACAAGACCGCGTTCCTGATGGACTCTTCCGTCCCGGCAGCACTTGCACACGCATGCAAGTACGTCACCGATATCGGTGTCGCGGATCGTGCCATCTACAACTCGATCAACGGTTCGATCCTGCCCGAGAACATCGAGGCTCTCGCAAAGAGCGACGTGAACGCTGCGATCGTCCTCGCCTTCAACCCGGGTGACCCGTCGGTCGCCGGTCGTGAGAAGGTTCTGACTGAGGGCGGCGTTGCCGGACAGGAGATGGGGATGCTTGAGATCGCAGAGAAGTGCGGCATCACCCGCCCGATCCTCGACACCGCGGCAACCCCGCTCGGTCTCGGCTCCGGTGGTTCGTACCGTGAGATCCTCGCCTGCAAGGCGATCCACGGCCTCCCCACCGGTGGTGCCTACCACAACATGACGGTCTCCTGGACCTGGCTGAAACGCTGGAAGGGAACGAAAAAGACCCCCTCGCAGCAGCTCGTCGGTCTCGAAGGCAAGGATGGCCTCGTCAAGCAGCTCACCCACCACTATCTTGGCGGTACGGACGGGCTGCGCCAGGCGGCGTGGTCCGCACCCGATATCGGCTGCAACATGATTGCATCCACGCTCGGCGCTGACCTGATCATGTACGGCCCGATCGAGAACGTCGAGGCGATGATCACCGCACAGGCTTACACCGATATCGTCGTGCTGGAAGCGGCACGCGACTTCGGTATCGAGCCCCAGTTGGACACCCACCCGTTCTTCAAACTCATCTAAACCCTTTTTTTGCAGCCCCAGTATACAGTATTCACTCTCCCTGCTGAAAGGAGGGGCTGCAACTTGATGTAAACCATTTTACCTTAAAAAAGTGATTTTAGTAACAACTATACATTGGCAAACCCTACACCAGATCACCAGACGCTTATGAAGCTGATTACCGTTGCAGGCCCTCCGTCTTCGGGGAAGACCTCTGTTATTCTCAAGACCATTGCTGCCCTTGGGCTGCCCCCGGGGAGCGTGGGCGTCGTGAAGTTCGACTCGCTCACCTCCTTCGACCACCAGCGCTACGACGAACAGCAGATACCCAATCAGACTGCTTTTGCCGGAAAGATCTGTCCGGATCACCATTTCGTCAGCAATGTCGAGGGGGCGGTCGAATGGGGCATGAAGAAAGGATTGTCCGTTCTCGTCACGGAGAGCGCAGGGCTCTGCAACCGGTGTTCGCCCTACGTGAACGGTATCTTATCGGTCTGTGTCATCGACAACCTCTCCGGCATCAACACACCAAGAAAGATTGGTCCCATGCTGAAATATGCCGATATCGTCGTCGTCACAAAAGGGGATGTTGTCTCCCAGGCGGAGCGCGAGGTCTTTGCTTTCAACATCCGTGAGGTCAATGCATCGGCAACGGTCCTCTTCGTGAACGGGATCACCGGTCAGGGAGCATTTATGCTTGCCCGCCACTGGCAGGATACGCTGGATATCCAGACACTTCGCGACCGTAAACTCAGGTTCACGATGCCTGCCGCCATCTGCTCCTACTGTACCGGCGAGACCCTCATCGGAGAGATGTACCAGTTGGGGATGGTCAAAAGGATGGAGTTTGACGATGAAAGCCCTTGACTATGTTGCAGAGGTCTCGTCGGTGCCTATCGGCGATATCCTTCGCCGTTATCCTCTTGCAGTCGATTACCTCGCTAACATACGGCTGGTCGGGGTTGATGAGACAAAGACGCTCCCTGAGATCCTGGAGAACGTCGACGAGGATATGCTTGAGGAGTTCGGGCTTGACCGTGAGGAGGTCATATTCCACTTCAGCGCATTTCTTGAGGCATTCTCACGGATGGAGGAATCTATCGAGACGATCTCCTCCATCACGATCCTCGGCGGGCGGGACAAGACGGGGAGACCCGAGATGCTCGAACTGACAGTGACGCCCGGCGAGGTCGTGAGCATCGTCGGTCCCACCGGTTCGGGAAAGAGCAGGCTGCTTGAGGATATCGAGTGCCTTGCCCAGCGCGATACCCCGACCGCACGCCAGATCCTCATCAACGGGTCGGTCCCGGATCTCGATAAGAGGTTCGCCACCGGGGGGAAACTGGTAGCCCAGCTCTCGCAGAACATGAACTTCGTCATGGACTTAACGGTGCAGGAATTCCTGGAGATGCATGCAAAGAGCCGGATGATCCCGGACTCCGCCGCGGTTGTGGAGAAGTGTTTTGCGGTTGCCAATTCGCTGGCAGGAGAGAAGTTCGCGCTCGATACGAAAGTCACCCAGCTCTCGGGGGGGCAGTCGCGGTCGCTGATGATCGCCGACACCGCTCTCCTGAGTTCGTCCCCGATCATCCTCATCGACGAGCTGGAGAATGCGGGAATCGATCGGCGAGAGGCGATCGAGATCCTGGTCGGCAACGAGAAGATCGTCCTCATGTCGACGCACGATCCGCTTCTTGCCCTCCGCGCCGACAAAAGGATCGTCATCAAGAACGGAGGCGTGGCAAACGTGATCGAGACGACCGCAGAAGAGGAACAGACGCTGCATAAGATCGAGGCGATCGATTCCGCGCTCCTCACTATCCGCAACCAGCTCCGGAGAGGAGAGATCGTTACAGAAGAGAGCATTCCGGAATTTCAGGAGAGATAGTATGTGGGAATTATACGATGCGTTGATCGAAGGGATACCCGATGACATTGTCGTTGAAGATATGGCCCTCGGCGGAGAACTGACGTATGTCGAGGCAAACGGCGGCATCGGTATCGCCGGATACCGTTATTATATCCAGCGCGCACCGATGATGACCGAGAACAGGATCGGGAAATCGTTGAAAGAGGTAGCCGGGTGTGTGAAGTC
>JAAZGM010000156.1 GCA_012511245.1 Methanomicrobiales archaeon
CCCACATATCCTAATTCAACCACTATATGGCGCTTATAGTTGCCCTAATGCGCCTTAAGGCTCCATAAAATGCCTAGAATCTCGATGATGCTCTCCCGAAGTCAGGCATGATGTTGTTCAACCCACCTGCACTCTCCAAGCATGAACAGAACCATCTCGACGTGGTAGAGTGCCCATCCCTCTACACCATTAATAGCGTATTGCGGCGCCGGGAAAGACTGAGCGTTCAACGCCGATGCTACCTCGCGCAACAGTACGCTCGCCCGAACAAACCACTGCGGTGCGTACCGGTCGTTCCACATATTGCCGAACAAACACTTCCTGCCGATGGCCTTGCTCACCGGAACTGCGAAGGTGATATGATCCCGCATTCGGTCGAAGACTGCTGCATTCTCATTTCGGAAGGCAAAGGCAAGCTGGTTCAGCGCATACGCAATCCGTGAGTCGTATATCGTCCACGCCCATGGATTTGAGAAGTAGTACACCTTCGATGCCGTGGCGATCCGCCGTCCGAAGATGTTCTGGCAATCAATGCTGTCAGCATCCCTACAAGATGAGAGGATCTCGATCGTGGAGAAGATCCCGCCCACATCGCTCTCGGATACCGGAGCGTTGATCCCTCCCCAACCTGCGATAGCGTTACAAACCTGACTCTTCAGCCGGGCGGCATCCTGGTCGTTCGATTCCCGGGCGCGGGTGACAGCGTCGTGAAAGTGCCTTCGGGCCGCTATCCCTTCTCTGCAACCCGCTCCCCCTCGCGGCCATTCGTATGACTCGAAGTGTTCTTGCCAGCCTCTTCTACCCCGGATACGCTCGTGCTCAATGGTGCGGACGATGTACTGCACGAACGCTTTCATTGCCGGCGACCTGAAATCTGCCGCGACGATCTTCGCAGGTGGGGTGGCAGGGGGAGCAGGCATCAAGTACACCCCAACTGCTCACACGCATACCTGATTCTGTTTTTGACCTCCCAGTTTGTTTCTATGCCGTGCCTATCCATGAGATATTTGCATGCGCGCCTAGTCCCCAGTTTGCTGAGCGAAACGGCAGCAAAGCCACGAACCAGAAAGTCTGGATCTGAAAGTGCATCCACGAGTTGCTCTACCACATCGTGACCACCGGTTCTGCCCAAGGCAAGGATGGCGTCGAGACGCTCATACCTGTCACCACTCCGTGCGTCCGTGAGAAGCGAGCTGTGATCCTTCCGATGCTTGGTGTAGAGGAGCCCGATGACCGTATTGAGATGCATAAGGATCGTCTTCCGCTCTTTGAGAAGATCCTCAAGCGTGTACGTCCCGGTGTGCGTGGCCTTTCCCCGGTGGCCGGAGAAGTATTCACATACCGTCTCAATCGGATCGTAGTCCGCACCAAACTCCCGATCGATAAAGGCTAGGGCGTCAGTGAGGATATCGGCGAAGACATCCGGAACAAAAGGCTCACTGGCGCCTCTTTGTAGGTTTTCGCGAAGGTATTCCCACTCGCCCAGGTTGATCTGTTTGACCTTCTCCTCTTCAGCCCACAGAATCTTTTTCAGCTGTTTGGGTAGATCTCTGAATATGCAACCCTCGAATCGCCACGTTTCGTTGGCATATTTTGAAAATATATATGCACGCAGCCTCCGGGCGACTTCGTAATGCAACATCTTCTCAAGCCCTTTGGCGTACCCTAGCCAGATTGATGAGCCTGCATCGGCGTAGGCTTTTGGCGAGCGGTAGAGGGTAACCAGCAGATCTTCAGCGTAGGCTAGTTGTACTCTGACATCCTCATCCAGTATCGTATCATAGTGCAACACGCCCCAATCTTCGGGCAGGGGGCGCTTCTCCGCTTTATCGGCCCTGAAGCACCGGTCGCTGAAGATCACATCCCCGCATTCGGTGCCGGGTTGAATCCGGAAGACCTGATCCTCTGACAGATCTAGAAAGGTATCCCCGACGAATTTCCCCAACGATCGGAGCCCTTTCTGTCCATCTGCGTGTTTGTATAAGCAATGGAATACCTCTACGCTGCTGATCGTAATTTTCAGGGATTCCCAATCTATGACGTTGCGGTAATCATCGATGGACGTGAACTCGAATACGCGGCGGATGGTATTTTTCCGGATGTAATCAGCAAGTACGCGGGTCAGGCAACCACCCAGTTTCCAGATCTCGAAGTTCGGGTTGTGCTCGTCAAGGATACAATCGTACATCTGTACCGGTTCGAGAGGGCAGACAAGACCGTACAGGCCGGAGACGATGAGAATATGATATCCCGATGCCAGAAGTCGTTCCTTACCATCTTCACCAAGGCCGGTATAGAAGTCACCGTCATAGCGTTCGATTGCAGGCATATACGATGCTCCGGATTGCACGACATCATTGCCGAAATCTTCGCCCGGAGCGAGAGCCTGATTGAAGTGGGAGTCTTTCAGGTCGGCGTTCTGCCATATCAGACCACCATTTTTCAAACGGTGGATTACGTATTGGCGAGAATGTACCAGAGAGTATCTAATATCGGCTTCCAGATCATGGCCAAGGATTGAGTCCTTCCTCTGATACTCCGCAGAATTCGGACCTTCTCTTTTATGGAAGGAATCACCGAGCAGGATCAGGATTGGAGAATGCGGTCGGTACCGTGAATTCAGTGCTCTTTTGACATCCTCAATGGGGACTGCGTACTCGCGTGTCCCTACTTTTAGCCGGAGTGATCGATTATGTGGGTGGATGAAACCAACTGCATGATTGAATGTATCGAATACCTTGGCATCAAGGCGCGATATGCTGAAGATTTCTTCGATATCATGAAGGCTCACAAGAAAGTCATCCTGCTGAACTCGAAAGATAACTCTGTCATCGCGTATTAGAACCCTATCAACAAATTCAACCATCCGGCAACAATTAACCGTTAACGTAATTGCTATTGAAAAGAGTTGTGAAACAACATTTTCCGACAAGCGCCGGGTAATTAGGATTGTAGCGTCGAATTTTTACCCGACCTCAACACACCCGGACTCTCTCCGACTCCCCAACCCCCACCCCATCGCAGCCCTTTCCACCAGATCCAACTTAATACATGGCCTCGTACGTCCACCGGATAGAGGCACACTATTCCCGCGATCCACGGCTGCCGACGCTTACCAAGAGGTTCCGCGCCCTGGGATTCCCCCTGCGCGAGCTGCACTTCGTCGATATCTACACCATAGCGACCGCCCGGAGGGACTCCTCCCCCGAGGAACTCTCGCAGATCGGCGCGCAGCTCAGCAACCCCGTCGTCCAGCGGCACTCCGTGGACCGGCCGACCTTGACCACGCCATCGAGGTCGGGTTCCTGCCCGGGGTCACCGATAACGCCGGGACGACGGCAAGGCAGACCATCAAGGACTACTTCGGGTTCCGGTTCGGCGAGGGGAGGCGCTCCCCGGCACGCCTGAAGCGGTACTCCTCGCCGATGTGCCGGGCAGAATTTTGCGGAAACTGAGGGCTTTTTTCGGGAAGTAGCGATCATATTCGCTAATTCCTTTTCGACGCTCCCCGCAGGTCTGAATATTTCCTTAAACCTGAATACAACCCTTTCATCCACCGATCCCGGCACCCGCCCCTTCACGCCTCTCAGTGTCCCGACAATCCCCGGACTTCGCCGTCCCGCCGCCCACCTGCTCCCCGACAAACGCTGCTGAATCTCCCGAGAGAGTATACCGGACCGTGTCCGCCCCGCTCTTCTCCCGGAGCACGACCCCGTCGCCCCTCAGGCGCCGCAGGTGCCACGAGACCGACGAGGCGGTGATCCCGAGCCGTTCGACAAGGTCCCGCCGCGACGCTCCCGGTTTCTCCAGCAGCGTGAAGAGGATCTCCCGGGTGTTCGGGTTCTTGAGGTGGATGAGCACCTTCGCTTCGAGTTCTGAGTACTTCTGCCGGTTCTCGAAGTATCCCGTCTGCCCGCCGACGGCGGC
>JAAZGM010000157.1 GCA_012511245.1 Methanomicrobiales archaeon
GCCTGCCGTTGCCTGATGCTCCGGGTCTCGATGCCGAGACGGTGAGCGACGTTCTGGATGGCGAAGTCGTCGGTGACGAGGGTTGCCTGGAGTTCCAGCGCGAGCGCAAGGATATCCCGATCGGTTCCGGAGAGTACCCCCGTATCCCCGGTCCTGAGCGCAGCTGTATCCACCCGCAAGAGGTCTTCCTTTCGCGGCTCCCGGACAGAGAGCCCTGCGGCCACAAGTGCCTCAAACCGGCATCGTGCGTGGAAGTCGGCGAGTTCCGTCACCACCGATGGGGTTGTATAGGCTGGCTCCTCGACCGGGATCTCCGAGAAAAAAACCGATGCGTCAAGGATGAGCGTCATGCGGAGAACCTCACGGGTTCGCCCTCCCGGCACCGGATATCATGCCCGAACTCCGTGAGGAGGGAACAGGCTGTCGCCGCATGCATCGAGAGGGAGTGGGTACTGTACTCGCCCCCATAACGGGCAAGGTAGATGAGGAGCTGATCGGCAAGGTGGGCATCGACCGTGCCGGGTCTCCGGCATTCATCGGCAAGAGCCTGCGCTGCTGTTTTGCCCACTTTTTCAGCGGGAAGTCCCCGCTTTCCGAGAGAAACAGCACCTTTTGCACCGCTCCATGCCGTGACCGAACTCCCGATGCCCGCCCCGCTCTCGCGGTGGTCGAGGGCGACGGTGCAGGTTAGACCAGCATCCCGCTCCAGGAGGTTGCGCGCGGCAGCCGCCTGGCGCTCCACGACGTGCGCAGGAAGGCCAGCTGAGCAGGAGACAATCCCGCAGGTCCCCTCATTCGGGATAGTGATCGGGCCCGGCCGGGACGGCTCCACCCTGACGTGCACCTGTCCTCCCCCGCGGGGGTAGTATCCCCTCTCAAGCACCGTGATATCGATCGAGGCACCGGCGCGGTGGAGTACCGGTGCGAAGACGTGCTTCACGTAATCTATGGTCGGGCTCCACAGAACCTCGGTCCCGCCCGAGATCGTGATGCTCCCGCCGACGGCAAGGGCGACCGGGAGCCATGCCTGGATGATGAGGGGTATGCTCCCGGCGGTCCCGGGATCGATAACAAGGTCCGCCCGCTGGAGCCGGCCGGGAACAAAAGAGATCTCCCGGCTTCCCGGCGAAAGGCCGGTACACTCTGCGCTGCAAGTTTCGGCGACCGCCTGTATTGCGGCGATGTGCTGGGGGGCAAGGCCCGGTTTTGGCCGGTTCTTCCGGATCCGTGTCACCGTGACCGGGATCCGGTCGAGTGCCGAGAGCGCAACCGCCAGACGGAGGATCTGTCCGCCTCCTTCGAGATGTGATCCGTCAATTGTGAGCATCTTCCCTGATCGCGGTGGCGATAGCGCTCGCGGCTGATATGAAACTTGAGGCGTTCTCGTAGGTGTCGCTTGAGACGATCGAGGAGACCCCCGCCGCCCGCAGACGGGTATAGGCGCCGCTCGTGAACACACCATGGACGCATGCTGCATGGATGGATGCGGCCCCCTGTTCCTGGAGCATGCAAGCGGCGGTTGCAAGAGTTCCGCCGGTGGATATGATATCGTCCACGATCACAACCTCTCGACCGGTCACATCGATGGTCTTTGGAGCGATCCTGACTTCTTCTCCCGAAAGCCTGGTCTTTTCGAGGTGATCGCAGTCCCACCCGCCGATGGCTGCAACGTCGGCCGCAAATGCGGCTGCTCCCTCGTCGGGAGCAAGGATCAGTGGGTTCTTCAGGCGGAGATCGCCGATGTATCCCCCGATGGCCGGCGCGATACTGATGTTCTCGGCTGGAACCCCAAAGTAACCCTGGACGCCGGGGTCGTGGATGTTGACGACGTAGATCCGCTCGATGCCGGTCGAGAGAGCCCGCGCGACCGCCCTGGCGCTGATCGGTTCACCCGGAGAAAAACGTCTGTCTTGCCGGGAATAGCCAAGATATGGGACCACCAGTGTGATCCTTGATTGATCGGCTGCATCGATCGCAAGGAGGGTCTGTACGAACATATCATTGTTCACGATACTGCTGACGATCAGGGTCTCGTCATCAAGTTTTCCGCACTTAAAATACAGTTCCCCGTCGGGGAATCGATTGAATTTTGCCTCGACCAGTGAGGCTCCCAGTTTTCCGGCAACGCGGGCTGCAAGGACCTGGGACCGCTCAGTACTGATTATTCTCATGGAACACCTTTGATAGAAAGTATTTGAACGAGGATGAATAAATTATATAAGTACCAGTGCA
The DNA here is from genome assembly GCA_012511245.1 of Methanomicrobiales archaeon. Classification (GTDB taxonomy): domain Archaea; phylum Halobacteriota; class Methanomicrobia; order Methanomicrobiales; family Methanoculleaceae; genus Methanoculleus. The sequence continues at coordinate 2,233 of JAAZGM010000157.1, forward strand.
GCAGAGAGGTAAACTCGACGATGGATACAACGACTCC
>JAAZGM010000158.1 GCA_012511245.1 Methanomicrobiales archaeon
GCCTCTTCCCCTTCGAGGAGGAGCTTCCCGAAGAGCACCCGCTCGGTCGTCGCGGCCACATACTTCATCCGCTGGGCCGCTTCCATATCCTCGTAGCGGTGGATGTCGGCGTAGACCTGCAGGCGAACGAGGCCGAACCGGAGACGTCCCCGGTCCTCGTCGCCGAGCACTGAAGCCTCGCGGCAGATGGGTTCGAGCAGGAAGGGAAACTCCTCGAATCTTTCGAGCGCCTCGACGACCCGCGCGAAGATCGGGAGGTTCTCCTCCCGCCCGATAAGAATCCCCAAATAATCCATATTACTCCTTGATCTGATCGACAAGGGTCTGCATGATGGCATCGATGCTCTTCCAGGTCGGGTTCTCCTCGGCCCCGGCCTGGCGGATGATGAACGGCCGCCCTTCGTCCGCCGCCTTGCGCATCGCAGGATCGAGGGGGATCGCCCCGAGGAAGGGCACTCCAAGCAGTTCGGCCTCTTTCTTGCCGCCGCCTTTGCCGAAGATATCGATCTCCTCCTTGCAGTGGGGGCAGACGAAGCCGCTCATGTTCTCCACGATCCCGAGCACCGGGAGTTCGAGTTTCTTGATGAACTCGACAGCCTTGCTCGAGTCGAGGATCGCGACCTCCTGCGGGGTGGTGACGATGACGGCTCCCGCGATGTTCGGGGCGAGCTGGGCGACGGTGAGCGCCTCGTCGCCGGTGCCGGGCGGGAGATCGACGATCAGGTAGTCGAGATCGCCCCAGTTGACATCCTCAAGGAACTGCCGGATGGCTGTCATCTTCATCGGGCCGCGCCATATCACGGGGGTGCTCCGCTCAGGGAGGAGGAACGCCATCGAGACGACCGCGAGGTTGCCGGTGACCCTGACCGGTTCGATGATCTTTCCGTCGTGGGACTGGAGACGGGCGTCCTCGATCCCGAGCATCTTCGGTATGTCCGGCCCGTGGATATCGAGGTCGATGAGAGCCGTGTTATACCCGCGGTTGGCGAGGGCGTAAGCGAGATTCGCCGAGACTGTGCTCTTTCCGACACCGCCCTTCCCGGAGAGAACGAGGACGACGTGCTTGACGTTGACATTTGCCTTCGGGGGAAGCCCCTTCGGGGCGTCGGTGTTTCTCGGATCATCACATTTGGTGGCAGATGGGCAGCCCGAGCAGTTCCCGGTGCAGGTTTCATTATCTGGTTCGTTCGTCTGAGTCATGAGAAATATCCTCTGGAGTATCTACTATCCTTCAAGAGAAGGATCTGGAGCTACTATATATTAACGGTAAATGATACAAAAAAGGTATAGTTTATGGCAAATCGTCCTGCATAACCATCATAAAATCTATTTCCGGCGTGAGATCGCCTCGATAGGGGCGGTGGCCGGCACCACCGCGCCGGCCCTCGCAACCGCCTACCGTTTGATGTGCCAGCCGCCCGTCGCCTCAGGGATGGAGTCGATCTCCGGGGAATACGGCTTGATGTCCAGCACCGGCGTCCCGTCCAGGGCATCAAGCCCCCTGACCACCAGGACGTTTCCCTCCCGGCGGACGAGATCGACGATCCCGAACCCGATCGGGTTTGGCCGGGCGGGTGAACGGGTGGAGAAGACTCCCCTCTCCCGGGTCTCACCCGGCGGCTTTGCAAAGAGCAGCCCGCGTTCCGCCCGGTCGAGCCAGTAAAGGATGATGAGGTGGCTGCTCCGCTCAACGCTCTCAAGCCCCACGGCGTAGGTATCGAGGACGTGAATCTCGGTGACGGTATCTGCGAGACGGCCCTGACGGGGAGCGTCGCCGCGTTCCCGGTAGGGTGAGCGGACGACGCCGATGGGGATGCATTCGATCGCAGTCATGCTGTTATCGCCTCCCCTGTCTCTCTGCATCGAGCGTCTCGTTGCAGAGGCGATCCGCGATCTGGATGCCGGGGTGTTCCCGTGGAACGCTCTCGAACCGGACCTCCGCGAAGGAACGCATCTGCTCACGCACCTCTTCTGCGAGATCCCGGAGGTGCTCTTTTGTGATACGGTAGCGGCCGGTGAACTGGCGGACGACCAGTTCCGAGTCCGACCTGATATCGAGCCTGCCGCTCGTGAACTCCTGTGCTGCGCGAAGGCCGTTGATGACCGCGTGATACTCGGCCACGTTGTTGGTCGCCGTCCCGATGAATCCCGATCGGCTGGCAACGACGGAGCCGTCCCGCACGATCACGTATGCCCAGGCGGCATCCCCGGGATTGCCCCGTGAAGCGCCGTCGGTGTAGAGCGTCACCGCACCGGTCTCCGTCACCGCCGCATCCCCCTGTCTCTATCTCTCCACATCATCTTCCGGTTGATCAATCGATCTTTTGGGAGTTATTGGTATCGTTCTCCGGGAGGACGCCCCTGCTCATCACACGATGTTACTATCCTGTCAACGGTAAGGGCGGGGGAGGCCCGGATCATCGAGGATAGATCAGCGCGGGATCGGTTGGATATATTTGAGGGCCGGATCGACGCTGGAAGGCGGCTTTGCGGCGATCCATGTCACCCCTGCCGGGGAATTCCTCCGGGGCTTGAGGGGGCGCGGGCGCTCAATGCCCCACTCCGGATGGTGATCGTGAGAACCCGGGGTGGATCTCAGCAGGGTGATATATATGCAAGACCTGGCCGTCAGGGTCGGTTTTCCCCCTGGAGCATACCTCTCCCGCGGATGCGGGTTGCCGGGTTGGATGCGTCCATCTCATCCACCACCGGGTACGGCGAGGCGATGGCACCCTATGGGTGCATGAAGGTTTCTTCGTTAAAACCCGGGAGCCCCCGGCCCTGAACGTTCTTCCTTTCGTCTCCTCTCTTTGAAGATATCTCACCCCCGCTCCCATATCCTCTCGGCGGGTATACACACTATTTTTATACCCCGGTTCCGGAATCTAATATGATGGAACCTCGCATGGCACAAAAACTGACGGTTACCCTGGACTTTGAAGATTTCCCGGAAGACTACACCTGTAAGGGCGCAAACCGGTCCCCCTCCATCCGGATCGAAGGGCTCCTCCCGGAGATCAGATCGCTTGCAGTCCTCGCAACGGCGAGCCCTGAGGAGGGGCCTGCGCGGGTGGCGTGGATCGCCTGGAACCTCCCCCCGGTCTCGCTGATCCCGGAGGGATTCGGGGAAGGGGAGGTGGTGGAGTCACCGCTCCACGCCGTCCAGGGTACAAACGACTTCGATACCATCGGCTACCGTGCCCCCTGCCCGGAACCCGATGCAGGCGAGGCCTACCTCTTCCGCATCTACGCGCTCGACCGTGACCTTGCGCTCGCGCCCGGGGCGACCTGGGACGACATGATCCAGGAGATACGCGGGTCGCTGAAGCAGTCCGGGGAGACTATCGCGTTTGCAATCATATAGGAACGACAACCTCCGCCCGGAAAACCCGTGCTGCCCCCCTCCCGTCACACCGGTACGGGAGGAGCCTCCTCTGACAGGTGCGGACTCTGCTTCTCGATGTTCTTTGCGATAGCAGCCATCTCCTCCCCGAGCATCTGGATGATGTCGTCCATCGTGACGATCCCGATCAGTCCCCCCGTATCGTCGACGACCGGCATCCTCCGGATCCCCTCGGCGGTCATCTTCTGGATGGCCTCATAGATCCCCATACTATCCCGGAACGCGATCACGTCCCGGTCCGGGATCTCCCCTGCCCGGATCTCGCCCGGGTCAATCCCGTGTGCCATGATCCTGACCACGAGGTCACGATCGGTGATCACCC
>JAAZGM010000159.1 GCA_012511245.1 Methanomicrobiales archaeon
TCCAGTACTTATAAATCCCCGAAATATAAGAACTAGAGGTAATGCCCGAGATATACTTGAAGGTAGATAGCGCTTATCCGGAGGATCAGGGGGCAGGCAAGGCACGGCTTGACCCTGACACCATGCTCCAGCTCCGGCTCAACCCCGGAGACCTCGTCGCTATAGAAGGGAAGCGCCGCACCGTAGCCAAGGTCTGGCGTGCCATGGTGAACGACTGGCACCAGGGCAAGGTCAGGATCGACAATTTTACCCGGCTCAATACCGGTGCGAGCATCGGCGACAGGGTCAAGATACGAACACTCGATGAGGAGGCCGAGGCGAAACGGATCGTGCTCGCCCCGCCTGAGGACCTCCCGAAACAACTCCCCATCAACTACGGCAGCGTCGTCAACAAACTGATCGACTTTCCTGTCGTCAAGAACGATTCCGTCCCGATCCAGGCGGGGCTCCCGTTCATGCAGCCCCAGCTCGTCGCGTTCAAGGCGGTGGTGGTCGAACCGGAGAACGCCGTCATCATAACCAAGAACACAAAGATCGAGTTCTCCGATAAACCTGCGGCCGGGTTTGAGGGGGTCAAACGGATCAGCTACGAGGATATCGGCGGCCTGAAAGGTGAACTGCAGCGTGTCCGCGAGACGATCGAGCTCCCCATGCGCCACCCGGAGATATTCCGGAAGCTCGGGATCGAGCCGCCGAAGGGCGTCCTCCTCTACGGGCCTCCGGGAACGGGAAAGACCCTGATCGCGAAGGCGGTCGCAAGCGAGAGCGGTGCGCACTTCATATCGATAGCGGGGCCGGAGGTGATCTCGAAGTACTACGGCGAGAGCGAGCAGCGGCTCCGTGAGGTCTTTGAGGATGCACGGCAGCATGCTCCTGCGATCATATTCATCGACGAGCTCGACTCGATCGCTCCCCGGCGCGAGGAGGTGACCGGGGAGGTCGAACGGCGCGTGGTCGCCCAGCTCCTGACGATGATGGACGGCCTTGAGGAGCGGGGTCAGGTCGTGGTGATCGGGGCAACGAACCGGCTCGACGCCATCGATCCTGCGCTCCGCAGGCCCGGGCGGTTCGACCGCGAGATCGAGATAGGTGTTCCCTCAGAGGATGACCGGACACAGGTGCTCCAGATCCACACCCGCGGCATGCCGCTTGCGGACGATGTCGTGATCGCCTCTATCGCCCAGCAGACCCACGGGTTTGTCGGGGCGGATCTCGCCGCCCTCGCCCGTGAAGCGGCGATCAAGGCGCTCCGGCGCTACCTCCCCGAGATCGATCTCGAGGCCGAGGAGATCCCGCCGGAGATCCTTGAGAAGATGGAGGTGCAGGCGAGGGACTTCCGCGACGCCCTTCGCGATGTGGGGCCAAGCGCCATGCGCGAGATCCTCCTCGAGGTCCCCCACACCACCTGGGGGGATGTCGGCGGGCTTACCGAGGCAAAGCAGGATATCCGTGAGGCGGTGGAGTATCCGCTCACCCGCCGGGAGCAGTTTGAAAGTCTCGGTATCGAGCCGCCGAAGGGCGTCCTCCTCTACGGTCCGCCGGGGACGGGGAAGACCCTGATCGCGAAGGCGGTCGCAAGCGAGAGCGGGGCAAACTTCGTCCCGGTCAAGGGCCCGCAGCTCCTCTCAAAATGGGTCGGCGAGAGTGAGCGGGCTGTCCGCGAGGTCTTCAAGAAGGCCCGGCAGGTGGCGCCGTCGATCATCTTCTTCGACGAGCTCGACGCCCTTGCCCCCGCCCGGGGCGGCGGTACTGAGTCCCACGTCGTCGAGAGTGTCCTGAACCAGATCCTGACCGAGATCGACGGGCTTGAGGAACTCCGGGGCGTGGTGGTGATGGGTGCGACGAACCGGCCGGATATGGTCGACCCGGCGCTTCTCCGGCCGGGGCGGTTCGACCGGCTCGTCTACATCGGTGAGCCCGGGCGTGAGGACAGGGAGAGGATCCTCGCGATCCACACCCGCTACATACCGCTCGAGGACTCGACGATGGGAGAACTCATCGCGATGACGGAGGGGTTCACAGAGAACGACCTTGAGGACCTGGTCCTTGCCGTGGGAGCGAACCGCCAGGTGAGCGTCGAGGACGTGAGGGAGCACTGCGCTGCCATCACGCCGGGCGAAGAAGAGGAGGGGCTCAACGCCCCTGTCCGGCGGA
>JAAZGM010000160.1 GCA_012511245.1 Methanomicrobiales archaeon
CGGGAACGACGCCGAACCGCTGTTTCGCCTGGACGGGCTCTTTCAGGATGTTGTGGCCGAAGATCTTCGCACTCCCGCCGTCCGGCGGGATGACGCCGGTGAGCATCCGCGTGGTGGTGGTCTTCCCCGCCCCGTTCGGCCCGAGGAACCCGAAGATCTCGCCCCGGCAGACCTCGAACGATATGCCGTCCACAGCGGTGATGGCGCCGAAGGTCTTCCTGAGGTTCTCGACCTCGATCACATCCGACATCTCTCTTCCCTGCACGCTCAATCATCAGAGTATTGCGCCCCGGAAGGCATAAAAATGCATGGTATCGACCCGGATGCCTTTTCGGGCTCCGGGTGGAGGAAAGATACCGTATGCCGGCCGTCTTCCGGACCGGCGGGCCTTCCCGTTCCGGGGGTATGCCCCGACGCACTCCTCATAATGTATACCGGGATGGGAGTATCAGGTCCGTCCGCGGGTCTGGAGGATCTCGTCCTCCCGGAGCACACGGATATCGAGACCTTTCATCGCATCCCCAAGCCCCCTGCTCACTTCTGCAATCACCTTTGCATCGTCGTAGTGCTTCACCGCTTCCACGACCGCCCGGGCGGTCGCCTCGGGGTTCGTCGATTTGAAGATCCCCGACCCGACAAAGACTCCGTCAGCCCCGAGCTGCATCATCAGCGCCGCATCCGCAGGCGTTGCGATACCGCCCGCAGAGAAGTTCAGCACGGGAAGGCGGCCGCGCTCCGCACACTCGATGACGAGTTCCACCGGCGCCTCGATAGAACGCGCCCGATCGGCGAGTTCCTGCCTGGAAAGCCCGGAGAGCTCGCGGATTCCGCCCATGATCGCCCGCATATGGCGGACCGCCTCGACGACGTTCCCTGTCCCGGCTTCGCCCTTTGTCCGGATCATCACCGCGCCCTCGTTGATCCGGCGCAGCGCCTCCCCGAGGTTCCGGGCACCGCAGACGAATGGGACCGAGAATCGGGTCTTATCGATGTGGAACTGCTCATCCGCCGGGGTCAGCACCTCGCTCTCGTCGACCATATCCACGCCGAGGACCTCCAGGACCTGCGCCTCGACAAAGTGGCCGATCCGAGCTTTTCCCATGACGGGGATGGATACCGCATCGATGATCTCGACGATCTTCTGCGGGTCAGCCATACGGGCCACGCCACCGGCCGCCCTGATATCGGCAGGGACTCTCTCAAGCGCCATGACGGCGACGGCACCAGCCTCTTCGGCGATCTGCGCCTGCTCTGCGTTGACGACGTCCATGATGACGCCGTTCGGCAACGAGGCAAAGCCGCGCTTGATCAGCTCGGCGCCATATCTCAGTTCCTCAAGTTTCATTATTCCTATGTATAGCTCATGGATACCAATAAAAATAGTGCGGCGATCTCCAGAACTGCAAAGATGATCGTCGCCGCCCGGACTGCAGATACAATCCCGGCGCCCCCTTCTGCAAGTGTCCGTTCAGGGTCGCCGATCGTGTAGGCACCGGGTTTTTCAAGCCGGACGCCGACACCGCCGGCGATGATTGCCATCGGTATCCCACCGTTGAACCCGGGGCGTTTCTTTGCATCGCACCGGAACGCCGCCCATGCCGGGGTGAACCTGCCCTTCGCGGCAAAATAGGCGAGGAGGACAAGGCCGGTCAGCCGCGCCGGGATGAAGTTTGCGACATCGTCGGCACGTGCCGCAAACCAGCCGAGCCGGAGGCGTTCGTCGCGGTAGCCGAGCATCGCGTCCATGGTGTTGATCGCCCGGAAGGCTGCCGCCCCGGCGAGCCCGAAGATCCCGAAGTAAAAGAGCGGGGATATGATGCTGTCGACCAGGTTCTCGGTCATCGACTCATACGCAGCCGAGAGAACATGCCCGGAATCAAGGCACGCCGTATCCCGGCTCACCATCATCCCGACCTCGCGGCGGCCCGCATTGAGTCCGCTATCATCGAGCGCCTGCACTACCGCGGTGACATGCTCTTCGAGCGCCCGCCAGGCAAAGCAGGACTTGAGGAGGAAGGGCGCGATGAGGAGGTAGAGGTACCAGGGGGCGGTGAGCTGGACGAAGAGGAACGGGGCGGTGAAGAGAGCAACGGTCAGAACAGCCCCCGCAACCCCGATCGCTCGCTGAAGGCCGGGCGGGTATCGGGCAGGGACTCCCCACCATCCGATGAACCGGCCGAGGAGCACCACCGGGTGATACCGGGACTGCGGGTCGCCGATCAGCCGGTCGACCAGCAGCGATGCAGCGACTACGACCGCTGCCGCAGCCATGCGAGGATGACCCCGAGGAGCAGTGCCACGAATGCAGCCGCATTCAGGAGGTCCACCCGGTAAACCAGCCACAGCCCATAGAGCACCAGAGCGGCGGCGATGAGGAGGAGATCCGGGATGGACGAACGCCACGGCAGCGATCTTGCCGGGAGAGCGGGGGTTGCCGGAGCCTCGACGCACTCGGGCTCCGGGGCCGGTCGCTCCCTGACAAAGACCCGGAACTCCGCTTTCCGGGTGCCATACCCGGCGATGACCTGGATATTGAATGTGCCGGGGTAGGCGTTCTCCCGGATGGGAATACGAAACTCCTCGCTTCTGGCCACATAGAGGTTCTCGTGGAAGAAATCGGTGAACGTCGAGGAGTTTGAGGAAGCAAGGGTGATATGGAGCGGTGAGCCGTGGTTGGCGATCCAGAGGACGAGATCGCTCCCCGGCGCTGCCACTACCTCGTCCGGAACCTCGATGGAGTTAATCCCACGGCGATTGAGGTGGATCTCCGGCATCGGCGCACTCAATCCTCACCAGCAGCCTGTGGGAGGAGATTCGGGATACCCTCGCTGATGGGGTAGTCGACGCTGCACACTGCACACCGGAGGGTTCCCTCCAGCACCTCCTCACCGCTCTCTTCGGTCGCGATCAGTTCAAGGCCGCCCTTGCAGACCGGACAGCAGATGATCTCCATCAGGCTCTTGTTCATAACTCGCTCCGGAGATCGATGATCTGGGACATCTCGGGCCCCGTCGAGATCAGGGTGACGGGTTTGCCGATATCCTTCTCGGCCTGCGCGATGAAGTCCCGCGCCTTCTTTGTCAGCTGATCGTACTCCGTCGCGCCGAAACAGGCTGCATCGACCCGATCGATCCCGGTGATCGCCGCCTGGGTGCAGCCGTTGATCATCGCCGAGTAGCGCGCCATCTCCCCATCCCAGGTGCCGATACGGCGCTGGCGGCGGGTGACGGTGCCGAATTCCTCGATCCCGAGCTCGTGCGACCGTTCTGATGACATCTCGGTTGCAAACGGTCCTTCACCGACACGAGTCGGGTAGGCCTTGAAGACGACGATGACATCATCGATCCTGGTCGGGCCGACACCGTTGTCAGCGGCGATCTGCGAGGCGGATGTATCCTTGCTCGTCACGAACGGATACGTTC
>JAAZGM010000161.1 GCA_012511245.1 Methanomicrobiales archaeon
GACCCGGGCAGTTCGACGGCGGTGATGCTGCCGCCCGATGGCGGCGGAGATATACCGAGACAGCCACACGTGGTGCAGAGGATACAGACTACGGCAAACAGGGCCAGAACTCCCCTGGAAACTCTCATGTAAAGCAGTCATTATACCTGAGGCAATATAAATAGCCACCTCTTCTATACCTTCAGGCATTTGACCGTAAATCCAGATATGGGAAACGTACAGGGGGTTTATAGCAAAAAGATTTCATCACCCGCGCAAGGCCCTCGGGCCGGACGAGATCCCTCTAACGTACCCGGCGGCCTGATCCGCGGGCTCCAGAGCGCCATCGTAACATATATCCCCAAGTTTGTAACAACCTATCTGGCAGGGTAAACATATGTGTACTACCATTCCCACCGATACACCGGAAAAGGCGCATGACCGGTTCGCCGAAGCCGCCGTCTTTCACGGCCACATCTGTCCCGGTCTCGCAACAGGCTACCGGGCGGCGGAGATCGCCCTCGCACGACTCCGCTCCGGGCGCTCAGAGGACGAAGAGCTCGTCACCATCGCCGAGACCGATGCCTGCGGCGTCGATGCTATCCAGGTCCTCACCGGATGCACCGCTGGAAAAGGGAACCTCCTCTTCAAGGACCACGGCAAACATGCGTTCACGTTCATCAACCGTAAGACCGGGGCCGCAATCCGGGTGATCCCGAACCCGTCGTTTGACGTCGACTTGATCGACCCGGAGTTTGCGCCGCTCAGGACGCGGGTGATGCAGGGGCAGGCGACCGATGCGGAGTACGCCGAGTTCTGCGAACGGAGGGAGAAAGTCGTCGAGGCCATCCTGCATGCGCCCGTCGAAGATCTCTTCATCGTCCGCGAGGTCGATGCCGAGATCCCCGAGCGGGCCCGGATATTCCGGTCGGTGCCGTGCGCAAAGTGCGGCGAGATGACCGCTGAGTCCCGCGTCAGGGTCGAGGACGGGAAGTTCGTCTGCTACGCCTGCTCGCAGGAATACTCCCGGCGTCTGTGAGGGTCCCCTCACCGCACTATTTTTGTTATCGGGATCTCGAGGATGTCCTCGGCGCCCGCGGCCTTGAGCGGCGGGATGAGACAGTTCACAAGCCCTTTCTGCACAACCGTCTGGATACTGAAGTAGTCGATGCCGTGCAGCCTGCCGACAGTGGGCTTCTTCATCGCGGGGAGGGCCTCGATGACGCGGTCGAGCGCGGCCGAGGGGACGTTCATCGTCAGGAGCACCTGGTGGCGCGCCTCGATCACCCCGAGGAGGAGGGTCGTGATCTCGTCGATCTCCCGGCGCTTCTCCGGGTCGATGAGTGAGTCGCGGTTCGCAAGGAGCGCGGTGTGCGACTCCATGATCTGCCCGATGATCTTGAGCCCGTTCTTCTTGAGCGTGCTCCCGGTCTCGGTGAGGTCGACGACGACGTCCATCAGGTCGGGGACCTTCGCCTCGGACGCCCCATAGGAGGGGAAGAGGCTGACCGGAACCCTGAGATCCGTGAAGAACCGTTCGGTTATCCGCGGGTACTCGGTCGTCACCCGGCTCCCCGGGCGGATGGCGGCGACCTCCTCTATCGGCTCGTCGCGGTGGACCGCGACCACGATCTTGACGTTCCCGTCGCCGGTCTTGCTGTAGGAGAGGTTCGCGACCTCGACGACGTCGGCCCCACTCTCCTGGACCCAGTCGAGCCCCGATATCCCGAGATCGAAGTAGCCCATCTGGACGTAGAGGGGGATCTCCTGCGGCCGGAGGATCTTCACCTTCCCGATCCGCGGGTCGTTGATCCGGGGGTTGTAGTCGCGGTCGGTCCGCCTGACCTCGAGGTCCGCCTCCTTGAAGAGCTGGAGCGTCTGCGCCTCAAGGCTCCCCTTCGGGAGCGCAATCGTGATCATGAAGAGGTGATCGGACAGAAAAAGAGTTAAAGATGGTGATACGGTTCTCTCAGTCTATCGTATGGATGACGAGCCCCGAGAGGAGTTTCGGCTCGAACCAGGTGGATTTCGGGGGCATGACGCCGTCCGCATCCGCGATCGTGAGCACCGTATCGACCGGAACCGGCTGCATTGCCACTGCAAGGGCGTACTCGCCGGTATCCACGAGCCGTTCGAGCCCGGAGAGGGGTTTTGCCCCGCCCATGTAGTGGAGTCGCTCGTCGCCCCGGGGATCGGTGATGCCGAGCATCCCGTCGAGGACGTCCTTCTGGAGAACCGAGACGTCGAGCGACCCGATCAGGTCGGCGGGATCCGCGACCGGCCGTGAGACCTCGTACCACGTTCCCTCAAGGTAGATGTGCATGACGTGGACCGGAGCGTTCCCGGCCGCGAGCGGCGGGATCTGGTAGGCCGAGGCGTCGATCTCCCCATAGGGGCGGACAGTCCAGCCCACCCCGCGGAGCGCCTCGATGAACCCCCCGGGTGAGTAGGTGCCGAGGTCGGTGACGAGCCTGCTGTAGCCGTGGATGCGGACGCGGTCGTGGGCGAAGAGGACCACCATGAACTTTCCGGCCTCTTCGGTGAACCGTCCCTCGTTCCGGCGCCTCTCCGCCACGTTCACCGCCGACTTGGCGCGGTGGTGCCCGTCGGCGATGTAGGTCCCCGGCACCGCCGCAAAGAGGCTCTCAAGGCGGGCGAGCGCTGCCCCGTCGGCGACCCGGTAGACCTCGTGGAGCACGCCTGAAGCGGTCATGGTGCTCCCGTCGGGCTGCACGCCGGCGATGAGGGAGCGGACGGAGGAGAAGATCTCGCCCGGATCACGGTAGAGCAGGAAGACAAGCCCGGTGTTTGCCCCCACCGTCTCGATATGCCGGGTCCGGTCCTCCTCCTTGTCGTACCGGGTGAGTTCGTGCCGCCGGATCGTCCGGTTCTCGTAGTCTTTCGTCCCCACGCAGCAGACCAGCCCGATGAACTCTTCGCCGTCCTGGACCGCCCGGTAGACATACATCCCGGGTTCGGCGTCGCGCTGCATCAGGCCGTCCGCGAGCATCCCGTCAAAGACCTCGCGCGACCGCCGGTAGACCCGCTCGTCGTTCGGCGCGAGATCGGGGAGTTCGGCGTCCGGCCGACTGACCCGGAGAAAACTCAGAGGATTCTTCTCGATACATTCCCTGGCCTCTTCTGCCGTCACCACATCATAGGGCACGGAAGGGATGTCTTCGGAGTATCCCTGTCCCGGACGGACTGCCGCGAAACGATAGATCTGAACCATAATTACCGCCACTCGTACGTGCCTATTATTTTGTTCTCTGAGACTATATTAGATAAGGCACTCCAGAGGGAGTGATCGACCATGATGCCGCTCCAGTTCACCGTTCGCCGGGCCCAACCCGCAGACCTTCCGCAGATCGTCGCCATCGAGAGGGTGGCCTTCGTCGATCCCTGGGAAGAGGGGACACTCCAGGAATCTCTTGCCTGCTACCCGGAGACCTTCTTTGTTGCAAAGAACAACGGTAACGTGGCCGGGTTCGTCGCGGGCGGCATCGAGGATACCGGGGAAGAGGTCTATGGGCACATCATGAACCTCGCCGTCGCCCCGGAATACCGCCGTCAGGGGGTCGGGCACCACCTCATCCGCCGTCTGGAGCAGGAGTATCTCCTCCTCGGCGCGAGCGGCGTCCAGCTCGAGGTCCGGATCACCAACACCGGGGCACAGGAGTTCTACCGCCGTCTCGGCTACCGGGAGGTCTTCCAGGTCGCGGCGTACTACGCGAACGAGGAGGATGCTCTTGTTATGATGAAGTGGTTCCGGTTTTAAGGGACAACCGGGTGTCGGAGAGTATAAGGGGATGGACGTAGCACCACAGGTTAACAATGCATCCGCTCACCCAGATCCAGCAGAACATTCGCACCATCCGGGAATGCTACGGTGTGGCACGTATTGGCATCTTTGGATCTGTGGTGCGGGGTGAGGAGACACCGGCAAGCGACATCGATATCCTGGTGGAGTTCAGGGAGGGAGAGGAGACCTTCGACCACTTCATGGACCTCAAGTTTTACCTTGAGGATCTTCTGGGGCGAAGGACGGACCTTGTCATCGCCGATACCCTGAAACCCCGGATCCGGGAGGCTATCCTC
>JAAZGM010000162.1 GCA_012511245.1 Methanomicrobiales archaeon
AAGCGTCGCAACCCTGATCCGGGACTACAATGGGGGCGTTCTGCCCACAACCAGCGCGGAGGTTGACGCTGTCGTCGCCCGGATCCCGGAGGCGACCCTGAAGAGTTACCTCAACGGGAGGATGGAGACAGTCCTTCAGTTCTCGACGGTCGCGATGGAGATGAACGCCCAGAAGTCGTTCATCGAGGGGATACGGAGCGACATAGCCTGGAACGACCCCCCTGCCGGCACGACGGTGACGATCACCGGTACCGGAGAGATGTTCACTGGCCTCATGGACGAGATCGCCGAATCCAAGACGTTCATGACCCTGCTCGGGTTTGCCTTCATCCTCGGATTCCTGCTCCTCGTCTACCGGAGAATCGGGGCTGTATCGCCGCTCATCCCGATCGCCTTCGTCGTAGGTTGGTGCGGGGCGATCATGTACCTCCTCGGCCTCGACTACACCCCGCTGACCGCCGTACTCGGCTCGATGAGCATCGGTGTGGCCTCGGAGTACACCATCGTGATCATGGAGCGGTGTGAGGAAGAACTGGCAAAAGGCGTCAATTACCTCGAAGCCATCCAGACCGCCGTGGAGAAGATCGGGATGGCCATCACGGTCTCAGGTGTGGCGACGATCTCCGGGTTTGCGGCGCTCACCGTCTCGACGTTCAACATCATCAGTAACTTCGGAATCGTAACGGTCATCACCATCGGGTTCTCGCTCATGGGCGCGATCCTCGCGCTGCCGGCAGTGCTCTCGATCATGTACCGCTACACAGGGAGCACACGGGCCTCGACTCCGGCGGGAGCCGGGGTCACGGACTGATACCCTTATTTTTCCGGAACACCCACACCCACTCCTTTTGCATGTGCTCCGGGCATGATGGTGTCATCATCAGATCCACAAGAACTATACCCTGAAAACGAGTTATGTAGAGCAACAAGGGCCGTGAGCTGCGCAATCTGCCGGGACTTCAGCGAACCTCAGGTCGGGGGTCTGTATGTCAGGCGATACCGTCCCGGGGACGTTTCCCGGAGGCAGACCCGCAACGGGCTCCTCTCACGGTCGGAGTTCCGCTCCTCCATATCACCACGGACAAGGAACTCGCAACATCCGGCCAGCAGGATGACAACAAGGGTGCTCGTGCGGTGATCCCCGGCGTGCATCGCGAAGCACGAGGAGAAGACACCGGAGGAACACACATGAAGAACCCCTACGAGCGGCTTGCCACCACCATAAACAATCACACCTGGGCTGTCGCCGGGATTGCCGTAGCCATATTCGTCCTTGCACTCTTCGGGCTCTCGATGGTGACGATGGAGACCGGCGACGATACCTACCTCGATAAAAACACCCCGCGCGGCGCACTCCTTGCCCACTACAAGCATACCTACGGCTCTGATGCGATCATGCTCATCTACGAGGCGGATAGTGTTCGGAACCCGGATAACCTCAGGTATATCGATTACATCCAGGACGATCTCAGGAACGAACGCTACATCAGCGAAGTTTCCGGCGTCGTCGATCTCCTCAAACAGACAAACGGCGGCACTCTGCCGACATCCAAAGCGGAGATCGATGCTATCATCGGAGGGGCACCGCCCGAGATGGTCGAGAGGATGCTGCCCTCCGACCTGATGACGATCAGCATCGTCACACTTGAACCGGGTGTCGCCATGGATGCCCAGATGCAGGTCGTCGAGAACATCCAGTCGGCCGTGAGAACATCGGATCGCCCGCCGGGCCTCACGGTCACGGTCTCAGGAAGCCCCGCATTCCAGAAAGAGATGATGGAGGAGATGAGCGGACAGATGGGCATCCTGATCCTTGCGGCCATGCTTCTCATGGTCCTTGCAGTGATGCTCCTCTTCTCCCACGTCCGTTACAGTCTTCTCCCCGTCGGGGTTGTTGCCGTCGGCCTCATCATGACCTTCGGGTTCATGGGCCTCTTCGGTATTCCCATCAGCATGGTGGTGATAGGGGCGTTCCCGGTGCTGATCGGGATCGGGATCGACTACGCGATCCAGTTCCATGCGCGGTTCGATGAGGAGGTCCGGCATAGCACGATCCCCGAAGCCATATGGACGACCATCACGCAGATGGGGCCCTCCATCCTGATCGCGATGCTTGCAACATCGCTCGGGTTCATAGCGATGTTCTTCGCGCCGGTGCCGATGGTGGCGGATTTCGGTATAGTCTGCACCATCGGGGTCGCCTCCTGCTACATCGCAGCGCTCATCATCGTCCCGGTGTTTGCAATCCTCACGAACTACCGCCCGAAGAAAGAGACGCCGACATCCGAAACCCAGGAGAACAGGCTCTCTTTCATCGAGCGATATGACCGCGGCCTCGGCCGCCTTGCTTATACCGTCGCAAAACACCCGATCCCCATCATCCTGCTCTTCTTGTTGGTCGCAACAGGCGGATACTACCTCGATGAGAAGGTTCCCATCAGTGCGGATGAAAAGACCTTCGTCCCGCGTGATATGCCCGCCCTCCAGAACCTGGAGAAGATCACCCGAACCATGGGGTCGACGAACACCATACCGGTCATCGTGATTGCAGATGACGTCCTCTCCCCCGAGACGCTCACCTGGATCGGGGAGTTCGGGATCTATGAGCAGGAGCACAACGATAAGATAACCGGTGCTACGAGCATCGCAACCCTGATCCAGCAGTACAACGGCGGAGAACTGCCCTCGACCCGGAGGGAGATCGATGAGGTCGTCGCCCGCATACCCGAACCGACTCTGAAACGCTACCTCGATGGGAATATGGAGGCGGTCATCGAGTTCACAACGGTCGATATGGAGATGAGCGTAGGCCGCGACCTCGTCAAGAGGGTGCAGAGCGATGCTCTGTGGAACAACCCCCCGGCGGGCGTGACAGTGAAGATCACCGGCAGCCTGGAGATGTTCGCCGCTGTCATGGATGACATCGCCGACTCCAAGACCTTCATGACCCTGCTCGGATTCGCCTTCATCCTCGGATTCATGATCCTGGTCTACCGGAAGTTCGAAGCCATCTCCCCGGTCATCCCGATCGTCTTCATCGTGGGCTGGAACGGAGCGATCATGTACCTTCTTGGCCTTGAATATACGCCGCTGACGGCGGTCCTCGGGTCGATGACGATCGGGGTTGCGTCGGAGTACACCATCCTGATCATGGAGCGGTGCGAGGAGGAACTCGCCCGGGGGATGGAGTTCCTCGACGCCATCCAGATCGCTGTCCAGAAGATCGGGACGGCCATCACGGCATCCGGGATGACGACGGTCTTCGGGTTTGCGGCGCTCACCCTCTCATCGTTCAACATCATCAGTAACTTCGGGATCGTGACGGTCATCACCGTCGGGTTCTCGCTCTTAGGCGCGATCGTCGTGATGCCGGCGATCCTTGCGCTGATGTACCGCCTCAGCGGGCGCACCCGGGTCTCCGTTCCTGCCGTGAGCCCGGAGTAAACTCTCCCACCCCCTTTATTTTTCAGCGGTGGAACGGCTACAGTGCCGCGAGAACAGGGTATATCTAGGTTTATATAGTACCTCAGATATCCTTCATCCGGTGGTTTACCGTGGCAAACGAAGACCTCACGGCGCAGGTACTGGCGCCATTTGAGCCGGTTCAAGAACTGGCCCGTAACGTCATTCTGTTTCTCCCAAACTTTTTAGCAGCGATCATCATCCTGATCATCGGCTGGATCCTTGGACGCATCCTCGGACGGGTTGTTTCCGAGGTTCTCGACCGGATCGGTGTCGACGATGCGTTGCGAAAGACGACAATTGGCAAGCAGATCGAACGATCCACGATGAACATCAGCCACCTCTTCGATCTCATCATCCGCTGGTTCATCTACCTCATCGCGATCCTCGCAGCAGTCAGCGTCCTGCAGATTCCAGCCCTGACAACGGCGGTCGCAGCCATTGTAGCATACATCCCGAACATCGTCGCATTCATCCTGATCCTCGTCATCGGGTTCATCCTGATCGACTGGCTGATGGACATCCTCCAGAACATGGGGGAGGTGTGGGATATCCAGGGATTCGGGTTTATCACGATGCTGCTACGAGCGTTCCTCTATTTTGTCGTCGCCATCCTCGCGCTTCAGCAGCTCCTGATCGATCTCTCGATCATCTACGTCTTCGTCGTCCCGCTTGCCTGGGGCGTCGCACTTGGAATCGGTGTGGCGATCGCCGTCATCGTCGGGTTCGGCCTCAAAGATAGGGCGCCCGAGATGATGGAGAGATTGATGGGGAAAATAAGAAAAGAGTAACCCTTTCCCTCGTTGGCGGGCTTAGAGCCCGCCATACTTCCGGACGTGCTCCCTCGCCCGGAGGTGCCGCGGGTCTTCGCCGACCCGCCCGTAGTGTCGCCGATCTTCCCCGACCGGGCAGACCTTTATGCAGATCCCACAGGGAGAGATGTGGCGGCGGGCAAGTTCCGCGCTGTTCTGAGTGCAGGCCGCCTTATCGGTGAGGCCCTCGGGGTAATCCCGCTCATCAAGCGCCCCGACGGGGCAGGCGTGGACACAGAGCATGCACCGGGTGCAAAGATCCCCCGCAAGCATCGGATCGGGCGGGAGGTCGGCAGCGGTGAGGACGGAACCGAACCTGACCCGGGGGCCGTACTCCGGGGTGAGGAGGGTGTTGTTCACACCGAACGTCCCGAGACCTGCGAGGAGGGCGGCGTGGCGGTGCGAGAAGAAGGCGATCGGGTTCTTCAGGAGCACATCGATGGACCCATAGCCGTCACGGGGAACGAAGACCGAAGGGTGACCACGGTCATTGAGGAACGACGCGAGCCGATAGGTGTACTGGTCGAGGAGGGTGTTGACGGTCTTATAGAGTTCATGGTAGTAGATCGAGGGGGAGGTCTCGAGCACCGGGAGGTGGACAGGAAGGCCGATGACGATCACCGACCGTGCTTCGGGAAAGATCGACTGCGGGTAGAACTCCTCCGGCATCCAGGGCAGAAACGGCGGGTTCTCCCAGCGATCCGTGCTCG
>JAAZGM010000023.1 GCA_012511245.1 Methanomicrobiales archaeon
CGGCATCACGACGCTGGTGTGTTCCCACCGTGCCGACCATTCGGCGTGCTCGGCCACCTGCGTCCACGTCGCGCCTTCATCGGTCGAGCGCCAGATGCTGTTACTATAACCGTGGCCATGCCCTCCCATGAGGACGATACTGTCGCCGATTGAGACTGCCGCATGACCGCGTCGCCCTGACCATATGGCATCCGGGTCTTGCGGTGTGATATTCTCCCAGGTTTTGCCATTGTCGGTCGACCGCCAGGTGTCGTTCAGGTAGGTGGTACTGTTGTTCATCCCGCCCGTGAATATGATGTTTCCGTTCGGCATCGTGACCGCCGCAGGGTATCTCCGTCCCTCCCACCCGGCCGCATCGATCTGGTTCGTCCACTCCCCGCCATACGTCTCGTCGCCAAAGTACCACGCCCACCCGTCCGGGTCGCCGGTCGAGGTGTCGGTGAACTGTACCGTCAGAGGTGCGGTGCCGGAGGTCATGCTGGCGGTGAACCCGGCCTCGGGCGGTGGCGGCGTGACCGTGATGCTGTCGGTATGGGTATTACTTCCCCCCCCATTCCAGACTGTCAGGGTGACCGTGTAGGTGCCGGGGACGGCGTAGGTGTGCGTGGGGTTCTCCTCGGTCGACGTTTCCCCGTCGCCAAAGTCCCACTTCCAGGTGGTCGGGTTGTTGGTTGATTGGTCGGTGAACTTCATGGTGAGCGGTGCGGTGCCGGAGAGCGGCGTGGCGCTGAATTTAGCCTCGGGCGCTGGCAACGTGACCGTGATATAAGCTACCTTTTGCGTGATGTTGTGGCCGTCGTCGTTGTATGCCTGTAGCGTCACCGAGTAGGTGCCGGGTTCGGTGTAGGTGTGTGTGGGGTTCTGGTGCGAAGACCCGGCGAGCTGGAAGCACCAGGTGTCGTTTCTGGCGCTGCCGCCTGCATCAAACCCACCCATGAGAATGACACTCCCGTCCGGCATCGTGACACTGGTGTGGTCGACTCTTGCCGTCCACCCGGCGTCGGGCAACTGCATCCATGTCATCCCGCCGTCGGTCGATCGCCAGGTATCGTTCAGGTGGTTCATCTCCCTGTCCAGCCCACCCATGAGCACGATGCTCCCGTCGGCGAGTGCGACGGTGGTATGACCGGTTCTCGCCGTCCACCCGGAATTCGCGTTCACCAACGCCCAGTGTTCGCCACCATCGGTCGACTTCCAGATGTCGTTCAGGAAGGTATTGGCTGCCCCTGCCCCTACCCCTCCTATTCCGCCCATGAGGAGGATGCTCCCATCTGGCAGTGCGACGGTGGTGTGACCGGATCTTGCCATCCACCCGGAACTCTCGTTCATGCATATCCATGTGATCCCGCCGTCGGTCGACCGCCAGGTGTCGTTCAGGCACCACCAGGGCGACGCAAACATACCGCCCATAAGTACAATGCTCCCGTCCGGCATCACGACGCTGGCGTGACGGTTCCTTTCCATCCATCTGGAACTCGCGTTCACGCATGTCCATGTGGCCCCGC
Source organism: Methanomicrobiales archaeon (assembly GCA_012511245.1). Taxonomy (GTDB): domain Archaea; phylum Halobacteriota; class Methanomicrobia; order Methanomicrobiales; family Methanoculleaceae; genus Methanoculleus. Next base: position 1,506 of record JAAZGM010000023.1, read on the forward strand.
CGTCAACCGACTGCCAGATGTCGTTCTTAGGGCCGCCAAGCCACTCACCAATATGGTCATAGCCACCCATGAGTATAATGTTCCCGTCCGGCAGCGCAACACAGGTGTGATAAATTCTTTCTGTCCACCCGGAACTCGCGTTCACCAACTCCCAGATTACACCGCCGTCGGCCGACCGCCACGTATCGTTCAATCGGTCACTGTCATCTTCCCCGCCTATGAGGAGGATACTCCCGTCCGGTAGCGCAACGCTGGTGTGACTGGTTCTTGCCGTCCACCCGGAACTTGTGTTCACACATGTCCACTCTCCGCCATACGTCTCGTCGCCAAAGTACCACGCCCACCCGTCCGGGTCGCCGGTCGAGGTGTCGTTGAACTGTACCGTCAGTGGTGCAGGACCGCCGGTCACGTTGCTGATGAAGGCTGCTTCCGGTGCGGCGCCCGCCGTGCCAACCAGCAGCGAAAGAGCTGCAATAAACAGAAATAGCACTGCCCGGGGAGTGCTCCTGGATTTTCTTGCCATCGAAGAGTTGAAAATGTTAGAAGTTATATGGATTTCGCTTTGGAAATTCTGGTCCGGGGGGATTTTTCCCGTGTATACGTTCGTAAAAAGTCACCGATTTCCCGATCCTGTGCAATATTATTCTTTCTTTCGTATCGGAGCTGGATTCAAGGTTGTGGAGATATTCCATTGCATCTTGCGTCGCTTTAATCGTCGTCCCGAAGAGTCCGAGATTCTGCCCGTATCTCCACCGGCGGCAAGCACCCTGAACCGCCGACGAACCGGGGCATCCGCGTATTCTCCAGCGCCGGGCACGGCATTCCTGGAGAGCGGTACCACAGCGGTGTGCAGCCCTCCTGGTGTTGGCCGGGAGACCTGAACCCGGATCGGCGGCGGCCCTGCATACGGATAATACCATGAGCGAGCTTCTGAGCGTACTGCTGATCGGGGTGAGTCCGGATAATCCCCCGGAGGTGCTCTGCGGATGCAAACGGGGAAGTAGCCCGTCCCAATTCCGTATCAAAGAAAGTGGGTGTTCCGTTTCACTGCATCAATCATAGTCCCTGAAGAATGCGGGGTTCTGCCACCCGATCCATCATCGCTGGATAAAATATCCGGCGCCGCATCGCCAGCACCATCTGGAAATCTATGGTTCGTGTTCCTGCTCGATGGTCCGGCTCTCCTGCCTGAGTTCTGGAATCCAGTTCACGACTGTTTGCCAGACTGGCATCGTATCGACGCCGGAATATGTGCGGATCAGTCTATCCCGCATTCCTGCCATCTCGCGCCAGGGAACGGTGGGGCTCCTGATCCGGATGGAATCTTCTTTGTTGCCTCGCCGATGACCTCGAACTTCCTGATGACGGCACTCTGGGTCTTATCATAGGGGCAAAACTCCTCATAGGTCATTCCCGCGACAAACTCCCCGATCTTCGCCATGGCATCGGCGATATCAGTAAGGTAATCTCATACAATGAGGAGATCCCGGATGACCCGCCCACGGATCTCAGGGCGGAGCACCGTTTCCGGTACAACATCCACGCGAGACGCGAGTTTTTCCTCAAGGTACTGTGACACCCCGACAAAATCAAAGAGATCGGCACCGGTACCGAACCCGGCCAGTACGTCGATATCACTGCTCTCTACCTGCTCCTCGCGGGCATATGAACCGAAGAGGGCGATGCGATCGACGTGATATCGTTCCTTGAGTTCATCCTTCAAGGACCGGAGGATCTCAAGGACTTCGGTGCGGGTCTTTATGTGTGCCACGTTCCTCCTCTATGTCACATTTTACCGCCGGATCACTTTAACTTATAGATTTTCGGGTCAAAAACATCGTACAGGGCACTCATTTGGGTTCACTTTATTCGTGCGGGCAAACGGTGAAAGAGGATGCCGATACCTACCCTCGCCTCCTCACCCGCACCGACTCCGCGTGAGCGTGGAGACCTTCCGCGTCGGCGATCGTCTCCACCACGTCGCCTATCGCCTCGAGCCCCTCCCGCGTGATCACCTGCACCGTCGAGCGCCGGCAGAAGTGGTTGACGTCAAGCCCCGAGTAAAGCCGGGCATACCCGGCGGTCGGGAGGACGTGGTTCGTCCCCGAGGCGTAATCGCCGCAGGCCACCGCCGCGTAGGGGCCGACGAAGATCGACCCGGCGTTCCGGATGCGGTTCAGGACGGCAAGCGGGTCGGCAACCTGGATCGAGAGATGTTCGGGGGCGACGCCGTCGACCGCCGTCACCGCCTCGTCGATGTCGCGGGCGACGATGTAGCCGGAGTTGCCGAGCGCCCGGTCGATGACCTCGCGCCGTGCAGCACCCGCCGCCATCCGCACCACCTCGGCGCCGACTGCATCCGCTATCCCCGCATCGGTCGTCACAAGGACGCAGGCGGCGTTCGGGTCGTGTTCCGCCTGGGCGAGGATGTCGGCCGCGATGAACGTCGGGTTTGCGGTTCCGTCCGCGAGGATCGCGATCTCGCTCGGTCCCGCCGGGAAGTCGATCTCCGCCTCGTCCCGGAGGAGCATCTTTGCCGCGGTGACGTAGACGTTCCCCGGGCCGACGATCTTCTCGACCCGCGGGATAGACTCCGTCCCGAGCGCCATCGCCGCTATCGCCTGAGCGCCGCCGACCCGGTAGACTTCGTCGACTCCGGCGATATCGAGTGCGACGAGGGTGAGCGGATTCACCGGCGGCGGGGTGCAGCAGCAGATCTCAGCGACGCCTGCAACCTTCGCCGGGACGGTGCACATCAGCGCCGTCGAGGGGTAGGCTGCCCGCCCGCCGGGGACGTAGGCACCGATCCGGGAGAGAGGCGTCGTCCGAACGCCAAGGGTGATCCCCGGCTCCATCTCCTGCAGCCAGAGGTCGCGCCCGCGTTGCAGTTCATGGAACTGGCTGATCCGCTCCTCCGCCTGGACAAGGCTCTCGACCAGCCGTGCGTCCACCTGGTCGTAGGCCGCCTCCAATTCTTCGGGGGGGACGATGATCTCATCGAGGTCGATGCCGTCAAATCGCTTCGTCAGGTCAAGGAGGGCGCTGTCACCCTCTGAACGCACCCTTCCGATGATCTCGGAAACCGGTCCCTTTGCCCGATCGAGGTCCGACCGTCGCCCCGCAATCCAGGTCTCGATATCCAGCGCCTGCCACATGAGGAAGAAAGTCGGTGGGCTGAGGCGTTAAGGTTTCGGAGTCTGGTTCTGCTGGGGAGGTGGATCAGCAGGATAGTCTACTACAATATATTCGTTTAATATTATAAAAATAGTTAAATATATTGCCGCCTGACTGCCCGGCCGCATGGCACGAAGAATGTGGATGCCTCTACTCGGCATCATGGTAATACTGCTCGCCGCAGGCGTTGCCTCCGCCGCAGCGCAGGAAGCGGCAGATCCGGATGTACTCCGGATAGCGACGACGACGAGTCTCTACGATACCGGCCTCCTCGATGAACTTGAGGATATGTATGAGAATATCTCTGGTGTGGATGTCCAGATCACCGCCCAGGGTACCGGCCAGGCACTTGATACCGCACGGCGCGGGGATGTCGATCTCGTCCTCGTCCACTCGCCGGGGCTTGAGGAGGAGTTCGAGGATGAAGGCTACGGCATCAACCCGCACTGCTTTGCCTACAACAACTTCCTGATCGTCGGGCCGGAGACCGATCCGGCAGGGATCCAGGGCATGACGCCCGAGGATGCTTTTGAGGCGATCTACATCGCCGGCACGAATGACACGGCGGGTGTGGCATTCGTCTCCCGCGGTGACGACTCCGGAACACACAATCGGGAGCAGCAGATCTGGAAGACGGCCGGCCATGACTACGCGGAAGATATCCAGGACTCCGGGGCCTGGTATATCGAGACCGGGAGCGGCATGGGTGAGACCCTGACCATCGCGAACCAGAAGGAGGCTTACACCCTCACCGACATCGGAACCTACCTTGCCTTCAAGAGCGATCTCAACCTCATACAGCTCGTCACCGAGGGCGACCAGCTCATGAACCGCTACAGCGCGATCGCGGTCAACCCTGAGATGAACCCGGGCGTCAACATCGATGAGGCGAACAGGTTCATCGACTGGCTCGTCTCAGATGAGACCAAGGAGTTCATCGGAGAGTTCGGCGTCGAAGAGTTCGGCCAGTCGCTCTTCATCCCGCTCTACCCGCCCGAATGCATGGAACCGCCGTTCAACTGCACAACCTGTTCCGGGGAGGAAAGCGCAACGGCATGAGATAGGGTGACAGAATCCGCCGCCGGACGGGGGAGATGGCGGGCGGCGGAGATGCCATCCCCACAGGGGGGTTCCCGGCAGGAGAGGTGCACCGGGGCGATTGTGATTGATGGTTGACTTCCAGGAACCGTTAACTATTTACCCCGGGCCGATCATCCTGACGCGCTGGTATGACGACGAATACGACTTTTCTGATGGCAGCCACCACCGCAATCCTGCTCATCTTCGCCGCCTGTGCGGGATGCACCGGGACGGCGCCTGAAGGGAATGAGACGCCTGGTACTCCCGGCGGCGGAGCAAGCATCCTCAAGATCGCCACCACGACGAGCCTTGAGAACACCGGACTCCTTGCAGAACTCGAACGGGTCTACGAAGGTCAGACCGGGATGGATCTCCAGTTTATTGCCCAGGGGACGGGGCAAGCCCTCGATACCGCACGGCGTGGGGACGTCGACCTCGTCCTCGTCCATTCGCCGGCTCTTGAGAAGCAGTTTGAGGACGAAGGTTACGGCATCAACCCGCGCTGCATCGCCTACAACTACTTCATCATCGTGGGGCCGGAGGCTGACCCGGCAGGGATCAAGGGCATGGGCGCGGTGGAAGCGTTCGAGGTGATCGCCATCGCCGGTGAGAACAACACGCCGGGCGTGGCCTTTGTCTCGCGCGGCGACAACTCCGGTACGCACAACCAGGAAAAAGCGCTCTGGAAAGAGGCAGGCTATGATTACGACAAAGATATCGTGAACGCCGGGGCCTGGTACGTCGATGCCGGCAAGGGCATGGGCGATACCCTGATCCTCGCCGACGAGAAGAAGGCCTACACCCTCACCGACGAAGGGACATACCTCTCGTTTGCGAACCGGCTCACCCTGGTGCCGATCATCAGCGAGAGCACCGAACTCATGAACCGCTACAGCGCAATCGCAGTCAACCCCGAGAAGCATCCGGGTGTGAACGCGAAAGGAGCCGCGGACTTCGTCAACTGGCTCATATCCGATGAAGGAAAGCAGCTGATCGGCGAGTTCGGGGAGGAAGAATTCGGGAAATCGCTCTTTATACCCCTTTATGCACCCGAGTGCACCGGACCGCCGTTCAACTGCACCTGTGCAGAGCCGGTGCCGACGCCCGCGTAAAGCCGTAGACAAGGAGGAGAAGGGGGGGTGAGACCGCATGGTGAGCGCAAACCCTATCATCGAAGGGTTCATCGAGGCCATCAGGCTCATCATCTCCCTCGACCCCCAGGTCGTCGAGATCACCATCCGGTCGCTCTACGTCTCCCTCACCGCCACCTTCTTCGCTGCACTCATCGCGCTTCCCATCGGCGCGCTCATCTACTTTTATGAGTTTCGAGGAAAACATGCGGTCGTCTCGACGCTCCAGACGCTGTATGCGCTCCCGACCGTCATCGTTGGCCTGATAATGTTCCTCCTCCTCTCAAACATCGGCCCGTTCGGGTTCCTCCGCCTCCTCTACACCCCGGGCGGTATGATCGCCACCCAGACCGTCCTGATCATACCCCTCCTGATGGGGCTGACGGTCTCGGCTCTCTCCGGGATCGACCGCGACAAACGTTACACGATCACCGCGCTCGGCGCAAGCAGGCTCCAGACGATCACGACCATCATCGTGGAGTCCCGGTTCGCGGTCATGTCGAGCGTCCTTCTTGGTTTCGGGCGGGCGATATCCGAGGTCGGGACGGTGATGATCGTCGGCGGCAACATCCGGGGCGCCACCCGCGTCCTCACCACGGCGATCGCGCTCAACACGTCGATGGCGAACTACTCCGTGTCGATCGCGCTCGGGATCATCCTCCTTGCGGTGGCGCTCGGCGTGAATATCGCCCTATCTCTCGTGCAGAGGCGGTGATGCGATGACGATCATCGAAGCACACGGTATCAGGAAACGCTACGGCGATCTCGAGGTCCTGCACGACGTCGACCTCACGGTCGAGGAAGGCGAGATCATCGGGCTCATCGGGCCGAGCGGTTCCGGGAAGAGCACGTTTCTCCGCGTCCTCGACCTGATCGAGCCTGCAAACGAGGGAAGCCTCTCGATCTTCGGGATCGATACGGTCGCGGAGCGCGGCCACTGGCTCAACCTCCGCCGCCGGATGGGGATGCTCTTCCAGCGGCCGATCGTCTTCAACGCATCGGTCTACGACAACGTCGCGATGGGGCTCCGGTATCGCGGCGCTCCCGGCGATGAGATCGACCGGAAGGTGAAAGGAGCTCTTGAGGCCGTCGGACTCTCCCGTTACGTGAAGAGCCGGGCGACCGATCTCTCCGGTGGCGAGCAGCAGAGGGTGGCGCTCTCGCGGGTGCTCGTGACGGAACCCGAGATCCTCTTCCTGGATGAGCCAACCGCAAACCTCGATCCGGGCTCGACCGCCACCATCGAGCGGATCGTGGCTGGCCTGAACCGGGAGACCGGGACGACCGTCCTCATAAGCACCCACGATCTTTCGCAGGGCCAGCGGCTTGCCCACCGGATCGCGGTGATGGTCGACGGCACGATCGCTCAGACCGGGGCGTCGGGTGAGGTATTCCGCTCACCGAGGGACAGGATGATCGCCCGGTTCGTGGGTGCCCAGAACATCATCCCCGGGCGGGTGGTCTCGCGGATGGCGGGGTTCACGGTCGTGGAGGTGGGAGGAAGGGAGTTCCTCTCGGCGACCCTGCCGCCTGCCGACGATGTCGAGATGGTCATCCGCGGCGAGGACATCTCCCTGCACCGGCGGGAACCGGAGCACGAGGAGGCGGAGAACCGGTTCCCGGCGAAGGTTGTCCGTGTTGAGCCAGCCGCACCGTTCGTGAACGTGACCATCCACTGCGGGTGCGACCTGGTCTCGCTTGTGACGGCGAGGAGGGCGGATGCCCTTGCCCTCTCTCCCGGGATGGATATCTGGATCTCTCTCCAGGCAAAAGCAGTCCACCTCATTCCGCAAAAAAACGGCGAGTAAACAAAGGTGCTTTACCTTAACAGAGTGTAAATGGGTCTTATTTTACCTTTGCCGGAATGGATAGATTTATGTTTTGAACCCC
>JAAZGM010000163.1 GCA_012511245.1 Methanomicrobiales archaeon
CCATTTCCGGGTGGCGGATCCCTGGATACGCCGCATACTTTTTATGCTTATCGAGGTGGTAAAACAAATCTCGTTTATACGGGCTCGAAATCAGCTAAATTAAATATAGCGTGCCGTAATCCTTTATGGACAAGGTGTCAGTATTATGAAAATCCCAACTCAGGCAACCCTTGTTGCCGTATGTCTTCTGATGATCGCCGGTCTTCTGGTCGCGGGATGCACGACCACCGATCAGGCACCCGAAACGACGACCCTGACGGTCTTTACGGCCGCATCGCTCACGGGAGCCTTCACGGATATCGGCAAAGCCTATGAGGCACAAAACGAGAACGTCAAAGTCGTCTTCGCCTTCGATGGTTCACAGACCCTCCGCACCCAGATCGAGCAGGGCGCGAATGCGGATATCTTCGTCTCCGCGAGCACAAAGCACATGCAGGCGCTCCAGGACGGTGGGTTTATGGATGACAGTACCGTAACTCCGTTCCTCGGGAACAGCCTGGCCCTGATCGTTCCGGTCGAGAACCAGGCGGGGATCACCGGTGTTGCCGACCTGAATAAACCGGGCGTAAAACTCGTCATCGGCACCAAGGACGTTCCCTTCGGTGATTACACCCGGCAGATGCTCGACAAGATGGCCGCCGATCCGACCTACGGCCAGGCCTACAAGGACGCCGTGCTGGCTAACGTCGTCTCCGAGGAGACAGCGGTGAACTCCGTGGTGCCCAAACTGGCGCTCGGCGAGGCGGATGCGGCGATCGTCTACAAGTCGGATGTCTCCAAAGACGACCTGACGAAGGTGATCCGGATCGATATCCCGGCCGAGTACAACGTCGTGGCCACCTACCCGCTCGGCATCCTTGCGGAGTCCCCGAGCAAGACCCAGGCAGCGTCATTTATAGCATTCGTCCGTGGTCCGGACGGCAGCGCGGTTCTTACGGAATATGGTTTTGACCCGATCTCTGCCTGAACGCGGAAGATCTGTGTCCGGCAGCCAGACGGTGTTGAGGAGGGCGGTTCTCACCCTTCTCACCGCCGCCCTTCTTGCGCTCTTCCTCCTCTTCATCACGCTGCCGGTGGCCTCGCTCTTCCTGAAGATATCGCCTGAGGCGTTCCTCAGTTCGCTCACCGAACCGGTTGTACTCGATGCGCTCTCGCTCTCCTTCGTCACCGCGATGGTGAGCACGGTGATCGTCGTCCTCTTCGGGACGCCGCTTGCCCTGGTGAACGCCCGCTACGACTACCGGGGCAGGGAACTTGTCGACACCCTCACCGATCTCCCTATCGTCCTCCCGCCGGCGGTGGCGGGTCTCGCGCTGCTGATGGCCTTCGGCCGCCGTGGCGTGGTCGGGCAGTACCTCGATCTCTTCGGTATCCAGATCGGGTTTACCACGCTTGCGGTGGTCATGGCCCAGGTCTTCGTCGCCTCGCCGTTCTATATCCGGCAGGCGCGGGCGAGTTTCGAGGCAGTCGACCGCCTCTACGAAGATGCGGCGCGGACGCTCGGTGCCTCCCCCGGGACGGTCGCTCTCCGGATCACCATCCCGCTTGCGTGGGGCGGACTTGTCTCCGGGGCGATCCTCTCGTTTGCCCGGGCGCTCGGGGAGTTCGGTGCCACGATCATGTTTGCCGGGAACTTCCAGGGCAAGACCCAGACGATGCCGCTTGCGATCTACACGACCATGCAGGGAGACATGAACGCCGCGATAAGCCTCTCCATCATCCTCGTCGTGATATCGTTTGCCGTGATATCCGCCGTGAAGATTGTCACCCGGAGGAAATACTGATGCTCTCCATCCATACCGTCCGAAAACTGCGCGACTACGTCCTCGACGTCACGCTCTCGGTCCGACCGGGCGAGACCCTCGTCCTCATCGGTGAGAACGGGTCGGGGAAATCCACGGTGCTGAACCTGATCTCCGGCATCCTCACCCCGGATGCGGGCGAAGTCACCCTCGGGGACAGGACGCTCTTCTCGTCTGAGAGGAAGATCAATATCCCTCCCGAGAACCGGAAGATCGGCCACCTCTTCCAGTCCTACGCCCTCTTCCCGCACATGACCGTCGCGGAGAACGTGGCGTTCGGCCTCCGGTGTCGGAAGGTCCCGAAAGCCGGGATAGCCGACGCCGTGGCGGAACAGCTCTCGACGATGCACCTCGACGACCTCTCAGACGTCAACGTCGGCCGGCTCTCGGGCGGCCAGCGGCAGCGGGTGGCCCTCGCCCGGGCGCTGGTGCTCGACCCGGAACTTCTCCTCCTCGACGAGCCTCTCGCGGCCGTCGATATGCGGGCTCAGGCGCCGATGAGAAAGGAACTCCACGACCAGATCCGGAACGCCGGCATCCCCTGCATCGTCGTCACCCACACCCTCCGCGACGCCCTTGAACTCGGCGACCGGCTCTGCCTCCTCGAAGAAGGGCGGGTGGTGGCTGACGGGACGCCGGGGGAGGTGCTTTCTATGCGGGAAAACGGGTTCATCGAGAGTTTTACCGGGTAGGGCCCCAAAACGGCTTTATGCCCTCTCTCCCCATCACTGGTCATGGCAGGGGGCCGCCGGGGCTCTTGCCCCTCCAGGAAACGATCATGAAGAAGAAGACGGTGCTGCTCCTCGTCCTGCTCGCGGTTGCCGCACTTCTGCCGGGAACGGCCGCGGGCGGGGAGATCCCCATCAATTATACGTTCAACGAGTCGCACGCGGAGGTATATCAGCAGATGCTCGCAGAGAACGCCTCCGTCGGCGAGTACTATGAACAGGTCTGCCCTGAATTCCTGGAGGGCATGCCCCCGGAGATGAGGGCGCACCTCTACAACACGACGATGCGCGGATACCATGATCTCGCTTCCGACAGGATGGTATTCGTGCCCCCTGGAAAACAGGTCTCGATCGGTATGGCCTCCCCCGTGCTCGTGGTCTGTGGAGTACCCATTCTCCTCTCCAGCATCGGGCTCCTGGCTCTCTTCGGCGTCGTCATCCTTGCCCTGCTCGCGGTGGTCGCTCTCGTCCTGGAGCGGGTTTGCAAGAAGAAGGAGTGACGCCTGGCTCCGGTGTCCCTTATGCGGTAACTCGCTCTGCGGTGCCTCGCACGCGCTTTCGGCCGGGGAATACCTGTATGCCCTTCTTCGGCAATCCCCACCCCGCCCCCTCCCGGGGGGCAGGGGCAGTCATGGCGATATCCGGTGGGCAGCCGTGCATGGTTCTTCTCTCGCGCCTCCCCGTGCCTTCGACACGAAGGCCGCTACCAACGCGGCTGATACGCATCCTGTAAACGGCGGTGGGGAAATTGCAGGAGAAGCTGTGAAAAAGTTTGCAACATTGGGTATCCCTGGCGTACTGCGCAGATCTTTGTGCCACACTAATACTTTCGATAGACTTTGCTCCGGTCTCCAACCTCGATCGCGAAGATGACCATAACCCCATTATCGAGTGTGAGAATGATCCGGCACTCTCCTACCTGATACGAGTAAATTGGGGCGTTTCGATGTCCCTTCAGGTTTTTAACGTAGTATTGGGCGTAGGGTTCTTCCGCGAGATCGGCCATCTCGTCTTTGATCCGTTGTTCGTCGGCCTCCGGGAGACGTTTGAAGTCACGTTCCGCCTCCGGAGTGAAAACGACGCGCCAGGTCATTTAAGACCCTGTTCCCGTGCAATCTCGTCAAGCGAGCGGTAACGTCCGGCCCGGATATCTGCGATACCCTCCTCGATCCGCTGCAACGTCTCTTCGGAGAGCGGTTCCGGATCATATGCCATGTCCAGGAGGCGGTTCACCGTTTCATCGTAAGTCTCGCGAGGATGCGCCTTCACATCATCCAGGCGAGCCTTGGTCTCCGGTCGAAGCTGGATCGTTGTAACCATAGCGTTCTATGGAGTTGTATGGGTATTTATTGTATACGTCACGGCGCCCCCGCCCGGCTCGCCGGACCCCGTGCGCAGTAGAGGTACTCCTGTGCATACCCCGCATACTCCCCGAAGTAGTCCCGGGCGAACCGCCGGATCCGCTCGTACTCCGCCGGGGTGCAGCCTTTCCCGGAAAGGCCGGGGAGATACATCTCCCCCACGATCCGGCGTATCCATACGTCGACCGGGAACGCCTCGAAGAACCCGAACGCAAAGAGGAGAACGCAGTCCGCTGCCTTCGGCCCGATGCCCCGAAGGTGCATCAATTCCCGTCGCGCCTCCTCGAAGGGGAGTGCGGCGGTCCGCCCCGCCCAGTCGGGGTCCTCGCAAGCGAGGCGGGCGGCCTCGCAGAGGTAGTCCGTCCGGTAACCGAGTTTACAGTCCCGCAAATCCGACTGGGAGACCGCCGCGAGCGCTTCAGCCTCCGGGAACGCATACGCCGTGCCGGAAGACCCGTCTATCGCCTCCCCGTAGCGTTCCGCCATCAGAGCAACCCGCCGCTTCACCGCCGGGATGTTCGTGTTCGTGGCGCAGAGGTAGGAGGCCAGGCACTCCCAGGGGGGCTGCCTGACAAGCCGGAGGCCGCGGCACTCCCGGATGGCGGCGCCTATCACCGGGTCGCGGTCGATAGACGAGAGGATGGCGGGAAGGTCCTGGTCGAGCCGGAAGTAGTCGGAGACGAACCCCGCATCCGCCCCCTCGAACGTGAGGAGATCTCCCTCCTGGCGTATCCGGACGGCCCGGCCGTCGACGACTCCCCGCCACCACCCGTCCGTCTTCTCCCAGCGGAACGCCTGCCCGCAGGTGAGTGTCAGGTCGAGATCGAACGGCTGGTCGGCCCGGAGCGCGATCGTCGTCATGGCCGGCCGAAAAAGAGGTGGTTATTCTTTCTTCTCATCCTTCATCTGCTGGTAGACACAGGACTGAACGTCCTGGCCGAGTTTCCCGATCGCGTCCGCCCGGCAGCGTGCGCAGTGGCGCATCTGCTTGATGTAGGGTTCGCACCGGTCCTGCATCTCCCGCTTCTCCCTCGTCGTCGGGGGGGTTATCTCGGCGAACTTGTACTGCGGGATGAGTGGGATGACGTTGAAGGTGAACGCCCCCATCTCGCCGACCTTCTTTGCTATCTCGGGGATATGCTCGTCGTTGATCCCCGGGATGTAGACGGTGTTCACCTTGACGAGCATCTTCTTTGCGACCGCCATCTCGATCCCCTTCATCTGCTGGGAGAGGAGGAGTTCAGCTGCCTCGCCTCCGTGGTTCTTCTTCCCGCCGTAATCGACCCAAGAGTGGATCTTCTCGCCGGTCGCCGGATCGATGGCGTTGCGCGTGACCGTGACGTTCCCGACATCATACTTCGCGAGTTCCTCGATCGACTCGGGAAGCGTGAGGCCGTTCGTGCTGATGCACATGATCAGGCGCGGGAACTCGGTGTGGATCAGCCGCAACGCCTCGAACGTCTCGGGGTTTGCGAGCGGCTCGCCCGGCCCTGCGATCCCGACCACCTTCACGTAGGGATGTTCCTTCATGACCTTCCGCACGAGATCGAGCGCCTCCTCCGGGGA
>JAAZGM010000164.1 GCA_012511245.1 Methanomicrobiales archaeon
CCCAGGCGGCGGGCCACCCTTGCCGCATCCATCGCGACGTTGCCGCCGCCGATCACCGCGACGCGGCCGGCATGGAGAACCGGGGTATCGAACTCGGGGAACGCTTCAGCGTGCATCAGGTTCACCCGGGTGAGGAACTCGTTTGCCGAGTAGACGCCGTTTAAGTTCTCCCCGGGGATGCACATGAATGCAGGAAGTCCCGCCCCGGTCCCGAGGAAGACCGCGTCGTAGCCGAGGAGTTCGTCGACGCTGATGCTCCGACCGACGAGGTGGTTCTTCTTCAATCGGGCGCCGAGGGCGAGCACCTGATCGATCTCTGCTTTGACGACATCTTTCGGGAGCCGAAACGCAGGGATGCCGTAGGTCAGGACGCCGCCGGCCTCATGGAGCGACTCATAGATCGTGACGGCGTGGCCTCTCCGGGCAAGCTCTGCCGCGGCCGTCAGCCCGGCGGGGCCGGAGCCCACGACCGCCACGCGCTTCCCGGTCGGCTTTGCCACATCGGGGAGCTCGGCGCCGCTCTCCCGCTCCCGGTCGGCCACGAACCGCTCGAGCGCGCCGATCCGGATCGGTGTCTCTTTGATGCCGAGGATGCAGACGCCCTCGCACTGGGTCTCCTGGGGGCAGACCCGACCGCATATGGCGGGGAGCATGTTCTGCTCCTTGAGCGAGCGGGCGGCTGCAGAGAAATCGCCCTCCGCGATGTGCCCGATGAACGCGGGGATGTCGATAGAGACCGGGCAACCCTTCACGCAGAGCGGTTTCTTGCACTGCAGGCAACGCTCCGCCTCGGCGATCGCCTCGTCCGTGGAGAGGCCGCAATCGACCTCTCTAAAGTCGTTTATCCTGACGTCGACCGGCCGATCACCCATGGTGGTGCCCTCCCTCTTCGCACCGGCACCGGTGCTCTGCAAACCGCTCGAGCGCGACCTTCTCCTGTCCGGTGTATATCCGCTGCCGCTGCATCAGCTCGTTGAAGTCGACCTGATGGGCGTCGAACTCGGGGCCGTCGACGCAGGCAAACTTCGTCTCGCCGCCGACGGTCACCCGACAGGAACCGCACATCCCCGTCCCGTCGACCATGATCGGGTTGAGGCTCACGTAGGTCTTGACGCCGTAGGGCACCGTCGCGCCGGAAGTGACCTTCATCATGATGGCGGGGCCGATGATCCAGACCCGGTCGATCTTCCTCTCTGCGAGCTGTTTTTTCAGGACGTCGGCCGCAAACCCGTGAACGCCCTTGCTCCCATCGTCGGTCGTGATGTAGAGCTCATCGCAGATCTCCTGCATCTCGTCCTCGAGGATGAGGAGATCGGCGCTCCTCGCCCCGATGATCCCGATGACGTGGTTGCCGGCCTCTTTGAGTTCCTTTGCGATGAGGGGCGTGCTCGCGATCCCGACGCCGCCCCCGATGACGCAGCAGGTGCCGTAGTTATCGATCTCGCTCGGTCTCCCAAGCGGCCCCACGACGTCCGCAATGCTGTCACCGGTGCGAAGCGTCGCAAGCTCCTCGGTCGTCTTCCCGACGGTCATGAATATCACCCGGACGGCATCTCCCTTTACCGCAGAGATGGTGAGCGGTATCCGCTCGCCCTTTTCGTGCAGGCGCAAGATGACAAACTGGCCCGCCCGTGCATGCCCGGCCACCTGCGGCGCACGTATCCAGTATTCGTAAACCCGATCGGCGAGTTTCGTCGCTGCTTCTACCTTATACAACTGTTTCACTCCTGATTGTCCTGGTCAATCTCGATGTCTGACCATATCTCACGCTTCGTACATATTGTGGTTCAAGCCTCTTTACTGCATCTATTCTGTGCAGGATAGGTTCATGGAAATGGAGAAAATACGAACGATTATCCCTAAAACCATCACAGAGCTGGGTATGCAAAACCAGGTGCGATGGGGGATTGCGCTGATCATCATCGGCATACTGCTTGCGCTTCTGGTGCCCTTCTTCGGCATCCCGCTCGCCGTGATCGGTGCCGCGCTGCTCATATGGCGGGGGCGCGAGGAGAATATCGAACCGATCAAGGAGTAAACCATGATACTGACGACAACAGATGAGGTGCCGGGTTACGTCATAGGGGAGATCCTCGGCGTGGTATTCGGCAATACCGTACGGACGAAACACCTGGGAAAAGACATAACAGCAGGCTTGAAGAGCCTTATCGGCGGCGAACTCGAAGAGTACACATCGATGCTCTCCGATGCACGGACTGAATCATACAACCGGATGGTCAACGCCGCGCGCGATCTCGGGGCCGACGCGGTGGTGAACATACGGTTCACGACGTCGCAGACGATGACGACCGCAGCGGAACTTCTCGCATACGGGACAGCGGTGAAGCTCGTCCCAGGGAAGTAAGGGTTCGGGTTTAAGCAGGAAGCTCCATACCCTTCAGGGCGGGGTAGTTCACGAAAGGGAGCGTGGCAGAATGTCTGTCTATTTTTATTGGAATTCTGGATCTCGATAAGCCGATACAGTCTTTGACTCGTTTTCCCGGATTTGATGTCCTGACAGTGATGTGGGCGACTGGAGCAGCGATCTTGTTCGCACGCAACGGCGGTGATTCTGCTATGAACCATTGGACCCATACCGCCGTCGATTCCCATGCCCGCCCGATGCTTCATATCCGGGCGTCTGGTTGTAGACCCATGCTGTTCTACCCGGAAGAGATCAGGAGACATTCAAAACGCCCATTTTCTGGACGATAAATGCACATGAGCCTGTGCAAAAAAGAAATTATAAAGTTCAGGCCTCGTAAGCAACGAGGATAGCCCCGAGGTCCTTTTCTACTACCTGTATCTTTTCAATCTGCGCCGGGTTGAGTTCCTTGTAATGATGAACCTTCTCATAGGCGATCAGGGTCACCCCGAGTCTCTCTTCAAGAGCACGGATCTCTTTGACGGGGGCTTCGGGGAGTTTGGCCGGTCTTGTACACTCCATAACAATACCTCGGATCACCCCTATTCGGCTCGAAGTTAAAATAACCTCCCGTAACCGAATTTGCTGTTATCCAAGTTATGTTGAGTTGAACCGGGCCGACACTACGATATGCATGAGAAACATGCAGAAGGGTAACATACAGGGGTAGTGGACCACTGCATCTAAATTTCACACAACATCGCCTCTTGCGTTGAGCGCGAAGCCGCGAAACTGTTGATTGCTACCCTTCCCTTCGTGTCCTCCCGCGTGAGACGGCTATCCCCCACGCACCAAGACCAACAAAATAAGGTGAAATGGTCCACTACCAATATTACTTGTTCTTTGGATGGTAAGTTGCCCACAAAATAAACGCCCCCATTGTTGCAATAGCGACGATTACTCCGAGTTCCGGCGCATTTATCCAGCCAGCGAAAATGCTTGAACTCACAAACCCCGCAAGGATGGTAACAATGACTGCAATACTAATGTTACCTACGACTGCAATA
>JAAZGM010000024.1 GCA_012511245.1 Methanomicrobiales archaeon
CCGATCTGCCGCCAGTCGACGGCACCCGTCTCGTCAGCCTCGCGGTGGAGCATGTAGGGATAGACCCGGCAGATAGCAAACCTCTGATCGTAGATGCTGCACCTGCCGTTTTCGAGGAATACACAGGAGCCGTCCGGCTTCGTCCTGAGGGCGTAACCCGATACGTAGAAGCGGCCCTGCTGGTCGCAGGCATCGAAGTCCGGCGCCGGGATGAGGGCGCCCGGCGCAAACCTGCGGACACGGTCGGTGTCCTCTTCGAGCAGAAAGACATGGCCGTTGAACTCCCGTGTGCAGCACCGCCCGCAGCAGTCGCAGGAGAACCCGACCTCACGGATGATCTCGATGAACTCCTCTTCCGGGAACTGGATGAGGCTATCGCGTTCTGCTTTGAGGGCGGCAATCTCTTCGTCGAACGTGAACGTAACCGGCAACCTCCGTCGTTGTGCCCGGCACGAATGCCGGGATCGTTATCTCAGGTGTGTGCGGGGAGAGGGGATATGCCCTTCGGGCCAGGGGGTAGCCGTTGCCGGTCTCCCATCTACGGCCCGGGGGAGCGGCCTTGCTCGTGGCCGCCTGCATCGTCTTCATCTCCGGGGCGATCGGGTGAGAGAGCTCGCTGGAAGACTTCGAAAATATTCGTAGGTTACGCAAACCTGATACCCTCGCGCGTGCACCATCCTTCAACGGAAGGGTGAACAGGTATGGGGAACTGGAGACCGGCGACGGTGGTCGCCCTCGGCTGCCTGGTGATCGCCGCGATCATCGGGACCGCCTTCGCGGCGGAGGATGCGGAGAACGAGACCTTTGGGGATTTAGAGAAGTTTGCATCGAATGAGGAGATCGAGGCGTTCCTGAAGGAACACGCGCGAGGGGGGTGGAACAGCAACGGTTACTCCCGAACCACCGGGGGCGTCGTGCCTGAAGGCGATTACGCCCCGGCACCGATGGCGACGTCCGCCCCGACCTCCTCCGCCGGCGACTACTCCACGACGAACGTGCAGGTCGAGGGCGTGGACGAGGCCGACTTCCTGAAGAACGACGGGAAGTATATCTACGTCATCTCGGGCGAGAGGCTCGTGATCATCGAGGCCTTCCCTCCCGAGGACGCGAAGATCATCTCTGATACCCGGATCGATGGGAGTCCGAAGGCGCTCTTCCTCGCCGGCGACCGCCTGGTGGTCTTTGCCACGACGACGGAAGAGGAGATGACCGCCGTGGAAGGGAGCGTAACCTCAGTCCCGGTCTGGCGGACGGTGACCCATGCCTACGTTTACGATATCAGCGACCAAAAAGACCCGGAGCAGGTCCGCGACGTGACCTTCACCGGGAACTACTATGACGCCCGGATGGTCGGGGACTACGTCTACACCATCACGCAGGAGTCCCCGGGCTGGGTGCGGGACAGGATCGCCCTCCCCGAGGTGAGGAGCGGGAGCGGCGAGTGGGTCCAGCCCGATGTCTATCGCCCGGGAAGCCCCCTCCAGAACTACGTCTTCTACACTGCAGGCGGCTTCTCGGTCCGGGACGATACGGGCGCTCCCGACGCCGAGACCTTCCTCCTCGGCTACGACACCACCCTCTTTGCGTCGCAGGAGAACCTCTACATCGGCTACCGGAACATGGGGCCGGTCTCTAGCGACGTGGCCGTCGAGGTGCCGCCGGACGGCTCCGGCACCCGGGAAGAGACCATCATTCACCGGTTCGCGATCGACGACGGCAGGATAGACTACAAGGCCATGGGCGAGGTCCCCGGGCATCTCTTGAACC
>JAAZGM010000165.1 GCA_012511245.1 Methanomicrobiales archaeon
AGCACCGGGAGGTGGACAGGAAGGCCGATGACGATCACCGACCGTGCTTCGGGAAAGATCGACTGCGGGTAGAACTCCTCCGGCATCCAGGGCAGAAACGGCGGGTTCTCCCAGCGATCCGTGCTCGCGACCCCGACAAGCGGGATCTCCATCTCCCGGCACCGGTTCAGGACAGCTGTCTTCAGGTCGTCGTTCATGGCTACCGGATCTCTTGCACCGGGCAGGGAAAAAAGGTTCACTTCATCCCGCTGCCACCCCTGGCGATGCCGATCACGCCCGCACATCCCTCGCCGTCTGCGGCCGGCAGGAAGAGAACTATCTCATCACCCGGAGGACGAGCGCCCTGGCCCCGGGATCAGAGATTCTCGGCCTTCTTTATTCCTGCAAGCCGTCTCCCTTTCTCTGTCAGGGTATATCCCACGATCCCAGCGGCTGCGGTTCTGCCGCAGCAGGAGCACCCCGAACAACGGCAGGAGGTTTCTGCTGAAGCAGGTTCAGAGCACCCTTCGCTTCGCACGATGAAGCCGAGACGCTCCATCGCATGCAGCCTCTCGGTCAGGGTCTCCTGCTGCACGTTCAACTCCCGTGCAAGCTCCGAGAGCATGAATCCGCCCTCGGCGAACCGTTTTGCTATCGCACGCATCATGCTGCTCGAATCCCCCTGAAGAGTTCCTTACCCCACGCAAGGAACCCGAAGGCGCCAATCACCGCAAGGTAGAGGAGGGGATTTATCGCATCGGTAACCACCCAGTCAGCCCACTCTCCAACGAGATAGGCATCGAGCCCCAGTGCGCAGAGGGCAAGGAGCTCAACGAGTCCGAACCCGACCGAGAGGAGGATGCCGACATATATGAAGGGCATACCGTCCGCTGCACCGCTGGAGAGTTTCTTGACTCCGGCCAGGAGAACAGCTCCGACCACAAGCAGCACGAACCCGGTGAAGAGATCGCCGGGGATGAGGAGAGCCTCCAGGCTTTCCACCGGGCCGAGGGCGGCCAGGACGAACTGGAGCAGCCCGAAGGCCACGTAGAGGACCCCGAGCACCGCTCCGAAGAGAATCTTTATTCTGTTACTCATTGTTTATGCACCTCCGATGAAGAACGGGGCAAGATGCCCGACGACGAACGCCAGGACCCAGGCAACGACGAGGCCGTAGGCGACCGAGAAGCCTGCCCACTTCCACGACCCGGTCTCTTTCTTGATGACGCCAAGCGCCGCAACACACGGCATGTAGAGCAGCACGAAGACCATCAGGGCAAGGGCTGTCGCCGCGGAAAGACCCGGATCCACGAGGAGCGCCTCGGTGAGCGTCTCTTCCCCACCTCCGTAGAGGACGCCGAGCGATCCGACGACGACTTCCTTTGCGAAGAACCCGAAGACCAGCGCGACCGCAACCTTCCAGTCGAACCCGAGCGGAGCCACCAGCGGCTCTATCAGGTGTCCAAGCATCCCTGCAAAGCTCTCCGCACTCCCGTATTCGACGCCGTAGGGGAAGGACGCCAGGGCCCAGACGACCACGGCACCGAGAAGGATGATCGTCCCGGCTTTCCGGAGATACAGCGATCCGCGGCTCCACATATGCATGAGGCTCGTCATTGCTGTCGGGATCCGATAGGGCGGCATCTCCATGACGAAGGGTGAAACATCGCCCGGGAGGATGGTGCTCCTGAAGAGTTTAGCGGAGACGATAGCGACGACGATCCCGAGGACGTAGAGGAAAAACATCACTCCCCCGGCCCGAGCCCCGAAGAACGCACCTGCAAAGAGGACGTAGACGGGGAGTCTCGCGCTACAGGACATGAACGGGTTTACAAGGATCGTGAGCAGCCGATCTTTCTCGCTCTCGATGGACCGCGTGGCCATGATCGCGGGAACGTTGCACCCGAACCCGATGAGCATCGGTATGAATGCTTTCCCGGGCAACCCGATGGCATAGAGCGGTCGATCCATGATGAACGCAGCACGCGCCAGGTAGCCACTATCCTCAAGGAATGCGAGGATCAGGAAGAGTATGAAGATGTTTGGCAGGAACGTGAGGACGGCCCCGACACCACTGATGAC